>CAZEIW010000126.1:0-17631 GCA_964512305.1 uncultured Burkholderiaceae bacterium
CTTCGAGGGGTGGCTGCGCCCCCCCTCGAGCACCCCCCGCGGCATTCACGGGCGTCATTCTTGCTGGCACGCGGTTCATGGTCCGTGTGCCGCCGCCGCCGCGGCAGCAGGCTCTCCCGCGCGACGCGCGGGAGAGGGGAATCGATCAAGCCGGTTGCGTGGCGCCCTGCACGCCCGCGCCCGGCGATGCCGACCCGCCGGACGCCGCGCCCGATGCGGTGGTCTTCGGCGGACGCGGCGCGCGCCCGGCAATGATGTCGTCGATCTGGTCGGCGTCGATCGTCTCCCACTCGAGCAGCGCCTTGGCCATCGCCTCGACCTTGTCGCTGTTTTCCTCGATCAGGCGCCGCGCCAGATGGTACTGGTCGTCGATGATGCGCCGGATCTCGGCGTCGACCTTGCGCATCGTCTCCTCGGACATGTTGACCGTCTTGGTGATCGAGCGGCCGAGGAAGATCTCGCCCTCGTTCTCCGCGTACACCATGGGGCCGAGGACGTCGCTCATGCCGTAGCGTGTGACCATGTCGCGCGCCAGCTGGGTCGCGCGCTCGAAGTCGTTGCTGGCGCCGGTGGTCATCTGCTTCATGAACACCTCTTCGGCGATGCGCCCGCCGAACATCACCGCGACCCGGCACAGCAGGTACTCGCGGTCATACGCGTAGCGGTCCTGCTCGGGCAGCTGCATGGTCACGCCGAGCGCGCGCCCGCGCGGGATGATGGTGACCTTGTGCACCGGGTCGGTCTTGGGCAGCAGCTTCGCCACCACCGCGTGCCCGGACTCGTGGTACGCGGTGTTGCGGCGCTCCTCCTCCGACATCACCATCGACTTGCGCTCGGCCCCCATCAGGATCTTGTCCTTGGCCTTCTCGAAGTCCTGCATCTCGACCACGCGCGCGCTGCGGCGCGCGGCGAACAGCGCGGACTCGTTGACCAGGTTGGCGAGGTCGGCGCCCGAGAAGCCCGGCGTGCTGCGCGCCAGGATGTCGGCCTGCACGTCGGCGCCGATCGGCACCTTGCGCATGTGCACGTTCAGGATCTGCTCGCGGCCGCGGATGTCGGGCAGCGGCACGACCACCTGGCGGTCGAACCGGCCCGGCCGCAGGAGCGCCGGATCGAGCACGTCCGGCCGGTTGGTGGCCGCGATCACGATGATGCCCTGGCCGGTCTCGAAGCCGTCCATCTCGACCAGCATCTGGTTGAGCGTCTGCTCGCGCTCGTCGTTGCCGCCGCCCAGGCCGGCGCCGCGCTGGCGGCCGACCGCGTCGATCTCGTCGATGAAGATGATGCAGGGCGCATGTTTCTTCGCGGTCTCGAACATGTCGCGAACGCGCGCCGCGCCGACGCCGACGAACATCTCGACGAAATCGGAGCCCGAGATCGAGAAGAACGGCACCTTGGCTTCGCCGGCGATCGCCTTGGCGAGCAGCGTCTTGCCGGTTCCGGGCGAGCCGACCATCAGCACGCCGCGCGGTATGCGGCCGCCGAGCTTCTGGAACTTGGACGGGTCGCGCAGGAACTCGACCAGCTCCTGCACCTCGTCCTTGGCCTCGTCGCAGCCCGCGACGTCGGCGAAGGTGACGTTGTTGTTGGACTCGTCGAGCATGCGCGCGCGCGACTTGCCGAACGAGAACGCGCCGCCGCGCCCGCCGCCCTGCATCTGGCGCATGAAGAAGATCCAGACGCCGATCAGCAGGATCACCGGGCCGAACGCGTAGAAGAAGCTCAACAGGGGCGACTGGGTCTCGTGCTGCTCGAGCTGGAAGCTGACGTTGTTGTCGAGCAGGTCCTTGAAGATGCCGCGGTCGTACAGCGTTCCGGTCGTGCGCACCTGCGTGCCGTCGGCGGTGGTCGCGGTGATCTCGGTCATCCCGCCCGAGCTTTCCTGGATCACGGCCTTCTTGATGTGGCCGGCGTGGACCTCCGCGATGAACTGCGAATACGCGATCGCCTGGACGTTGCCCGCGGTGCCCTTTTCGAGCTGCTTGAAGACGGTGAACAGCACCAGGGCTATGACGAGCCAGATGGCGGCTTTCGCGAACGTACTGTTGTTCAAGAGTCTTCTCCTGCCGGCGATTGCGCCGCCGGCGGTTGCGGCGCGGGCGCGTAGCGCCGCCCGATGGACCGATACACGGCCCCCATGTCATTCTAGGCTGTTCCCGCCCCCGCGGCGGGCGCGGCCGGAACTGCACGCTCGACTATATGGGGCCGGGGCCCACCCGCTTTCAAGCGCCGCTCGGCGGGGCGCGCGGGGCGACGTCCGGTCAGCCGGCGGCCGCGGCGGCGGCACGCTCCGCGCCCGGCTTCAGGCGGCGCGCCAGCAGATAGGTTTCGGCCGATTCCTGGCGCGACGCGGCCGGTTTGCGGACCGCGACGGTCCCAAAATGGCGTTTCAGCCGTTCGACGAACTGGCTGTACCCGCTGCCCTGGAACGCCTTGACCAGGAGCGCGCCCTCCGGCTTGAGGTGCCCCAGCGCGAACTCGAGCGCGAGCTCGCACAGGTGCGCGCAGCGCGCCGCGTCGACGGCGCCGATTCCGCTCAGGTTCGGCGCCATGTCCGACAGCACGAGATCGACCTTCGCGCCCTGCAGCGCGCCCACCAGGCGCAGGCCGACCTCCTCGTCGCGGAAGTCGCCCGCGATCGCCTCGACCCCCGGCACGGGCTCGAGCGCCAGCAGGTCGAGCGCCAGCACCCTGCCGTGCAGCCGTCCGTCCTTGCCCCGCAGGCGCTCGGCGACCACCTGAGACCAGCTTCCCGGCGCGGCACCCAGGTCGACCACGATCGCGCCCGGCCCGAGCAGCCGGTCGCGGTCGACGATTTCGATCAGCTTGTAGGCCGCGCGCGACCGGTAGCCATGGCGCGTGGCCGCCTGCACATACGGGTCCGTGACGTGGCGATGGATCCACGCGGGGTTGGAGCGGTGCTTGCGGGCGGGCTTGGCCATGCGGCTGCGGACGGGCTGGATCCCGTTCACGCGATCTCATTCACGTTAACATGGGCACTCAGGGCACACCCGGCATGACCGAACTGGCGATCTCTCGCGATGAACGGCTGGCGCTGAAGGCGCGCGCCCACCATCTGGATCCGGTCGTGCTGCTTGGCGCCGCCGGGCTGAGCGAGGCGGCGCTGCGGGAAATCGATCGCGCGCTCGGCGTCCACGGCCTCATCAAGGTGCGGACCGGCGCGGGCGACCGCGACGAGCGCGAAGCCCAGTTTTCGAGCATCGCCGACCGCCTCGGCGCGGCGCGCATCCAGCAGATCGGGCGCCTGCTGGTGTTCTACCGTCCCCTGCCGCCGCAGACGGACGAAGCCGGGCCGCAGCGGAAGGCACGGGGCGCGGGGCGCGGGCGCGCCGCGGACGGCGCGAGCGGGAGGCGGCCGCGGCCCCGCTCAGAGATAGCGGACGTCGATGATCTCGTATTCGCGCCGCCCGCCCGGCGCGGACACGACCGCGACGTCGCCGATGCTGCGCCCGATCAACGCGCGCGCGGTCGGGCTGGAAACCGAGATCAGGCCGGCCTTGATGTCGGCTTCGTCGTCGCCGACGATCTGGTACTTGACCCGATTGCCCGAACCGGCGTCCTCGAGCTCGACGGTCGCGCCGAACACGATGCGCTCGCCGGCGTCGAGCGACGCCGGATCGATGATCTGCAGGCTGGAGAGCTTGCCCTCGAGCTCCTGGATCCGGCCCTCGATGAATCCCTGCCGCTCGCGCGCCGCGTCGTACTCCGCGTTCTCGGACAGGTCGCCTTTTTCGCGCGCGTCCTTGATCGCCTGGATCACGGCCGGCCGGTCGACCGATCGCAGCCGGGTGAGCTCGGCCTTGAGCATTTCCGCGCCGCGCGCCGTGATGGGGATCGAAGCCATGGGTTCGCTTGGAGGCGGGGCGACAGGCCCCGATGACACGCATTGACGCCGCTGTCGGCGCAAACGAGGACAAATGAAAAGCCCCGGCACTGCCGGGGCCGACTTCGCGAAATTTACCGGGCGGCGGACGCGCTGTCCAGAGCGCCCGCTACCACCCCGCGAGGAGCCGCCGCCGGAAACGCGGCCGAAATCCGGCCGGGCAGCCGGGCCGCGCCGGCTCAGCCGTGAATCTCGCGGTGCAGCGTCTGCAGGTCGTACACCTCCAGCGCCGACAGGTGGCGCATGCCTTCGACCGCCGCGCGCCCACCGGCGACCGTCGTGTAGTACGTGACCCGCTGCGCGATCGCGGTGGTGCGGATCGAGCGCGAATCGGCGATCGCCGAGCGCTTCTCGTCGACGGTGGTGATCACGAGGTCGATCTCGCCGTTCTTCAGCAGGTCGACCACGTGCGGCCGCCCGTCCTTGACCTTGTTGACCGGCTTCACCGGAATGCCCGCGCGCTCGATCGCCGCCGCGGTGCCGCGCGTGGCCACCAGCGAGTAGCCCATGTCGTGCAGCAGGTGCGCGATCTCGATCGTCTTCGGCTTGTCCGAGTCCTTGACGCTCAGGAACACGGTCCCCCGCGGAGGCAGCGTCGCGCCGGCGGCCAGCTGAGACTTGAAGAGCGCCTCGCCGAACGTGCGGCCGACGCCCATCACCTCGCCGGTCGACCGCATCTCGGGGCCGAGCAGCGGATCGACGCCGGGGAACTTCACGAACGGGAACACCGCCTCCTTGACCGCGTAGTAAGGCGGCACGATCTCGACCCGCGCGCGCTGCGCCGCCAGCGTCTGCCCGACCATGCAGCGCGCGGCGATCTTGGCCAGCGGCGCGCCGGTGGCCTTGGACACGAAGGGCACGGTGCGCGAGGCGCGCGGATTGACTTCGAGCACGAACACGGTGCCGCGCTGGATCGCGAACTGCACGTTCATCAGCCCGATCACCCCGAGCGCGCGCGCCATCAGGCCGGTCTGGCGCTTGAGCTCGTCGATCGTCGCCGGCGACAGCGAATAGGGCGGCAGCGAGCAGGCCGAGTCGCCCGAATGGACTCCGGCCTGCTCGATGTGCTCCATCACGCCGCCGACCATGACCTGGCTGCCGTCGGCGACGCAGTCGACGTCGACCTCGATCGCATCGTCGAGGAAGCGGTCGAGCAGCACCGGCGAGTCGTTGGAGACCTTGACCGCCTCGCGCATGTAGCGCTCGAGGTCGCGCGCCTCGTGCACGATCTCCATCGCGCGGCCGCCCAGCACGTAGCTGGGCCGCACCACCAGCGGGTAGCCGATCTCGAGGGCCAGCCGCAGCGCGTCGGCCTCGGTGCGCGCGGTGCGGTTGGGCGGCTGCCTGAGCTCGAGGCGCTGCAGCAGGTGCTGGAAGCGCTCGCGGTCCTCGGCGATGTCGATCGACTCGGGCGAGGTGCCGATGATCGGCACGCCGTTGGCCTCGAGGTCGCGCGCCAGCTTGAGCGGCGTCTGGCCGCCGTACTGGACGATCACGCCGAACGGCCGTTCCTTGTCGACGATCTCGAGCACGTCCTCGAGCGTGAGCGGCTCGAAGTACAGGCGGTCCGACGTGTCGTAGTCGGTCGACACCGTCTCCGGGTTGCAGTTGACCATGATGGTCTCGAACCCGTCCTCGCGCAGCGCGAGCGCCGCGTGCACGCAGCAGTAGTCGAACTCGATGCCCTGGCCGATCCGGTTCGGTCCGCCGCCGAGCACGATCACCTTGCGCCGGTCGGTGGGCGCGGCCTCGCACTCGTCCTCGTAGGTCGAGTACAGGTATGCGGTGGTGGTCGCGAACTCGGCCGCGCAGGTGTCGACCCGCTTGTAGACCGGCCGCACGCCGTGCCGGATGCGCGCGTCGCGCACCTCGGACGCCCCGGCGCCGAGCAGGGTCGCGAGGCGCCGGTCGGAGAATCCCCTGCGCTTGAGCTCGCGCCAATCGCCGAAGCCGAGCGACTGCACCGCGCCGGCGCCGGCCCGCTGCGCGAGCTGCTGCTCGATCGACACCAGCTCCTCGATTTGCGCCAGGAACCAGGGGTCGATCCCCGTTTCCTCGAACACCTCGGCGGCCGACATGCCGATCCGGAACGCGTCGGCGACGTACCAGATCCGCTGCGGACCGGGCTCGCCCACCTCCTCGACGATGTCGTCGCGGTCGGCCGTCAGCGGGTCGAGGCCGTCGACGCCGATCTCGAGCCCGCGCAGCGCCTTCTGGAACGACTCCTGGAACGTGCGCCCGATCGCCATCACCTCGCCGACGGACTTCATCTGCGTGGTGAGGTGGCTGTCGGCCTGCGGGAACTTCTCGAACGCGAAGCGCGGGACCTTGGTGACCACGTAGTCGATCGTGGGCTCGAACGATGCCGGGGTCGCGCCGCCGGTGATCTCGTTGCGCAGCTCGTCCAGCGAATAGCCGACCGCCAGCTTGGCCGCGACCTTGGCGATCGGGAAGCCGGTCGCCTTCGATGCCAGCGCCGAGGAGCGCGACACGCGCGGGTTCATCTCGATCACCACCATTCTGCCGTCGCGCGGGTCGATCGCGAACTGCACGTTGGAGCCGCCGGTGTCGACGCCGATCTCGCGCAGGATGGCGATCGAGGCGTCGCGCATCAGCTGGTATTCCTTGTCGGTCAGCGTCTGCGCCGGCGCGACCGTGATCGAGTCGCCGGTGTGGATGCCCATCGGGTCGAGGTTCTCGATCGAGCACACGATGATGCAGTTGTCGTGCCGGTCGCGCACGACCTCCATCTCGAACTCTTTCCAGCCGATCAGCGATTCCTCGATCAGCAGCTCGCGCGTCGGCGACAGGTCGAGCCCGCGCTGGCAGATCGTGACGAACTCCTCCGGGTTGTAGGCGATGCCGCCGCCGGTGCCGCCGAGCGTGAAGCTGGGCCGGATCACCGCCGGGAACCCGACCGCCTGCTGCACGGCGAGCGCTTCGGGCAGCGAATGCGCGACGCCGGAGCGGGCGGAGGCGAGCCCGATGCGGGTCATCGCCTGCTTGAACTTCTGCCGGTCCTCGGCCTTTTCGATCGCCTCGGGCGCGGCGCCGATCAGCTGCACGCCGTGGCGCTCGAGCACGCCGTTGCGGTGCAGGTCCATCGCGCAGTTGAGCGCGGTCTGCCCGCCCATGGTCGGCAGGATCGCGTCCGGCCGCTCGCGCGCGATGATGCGCTCGAGCACCTGCCACGTGATCGGCTCGACGTAGGTCACATCGGCCAGCCCCGGGTCGGTCATGATCGTGGCCGGGTTGCTGTTGACCAGGATGACGCGGTAGCCCTCCTCGCGCAGCGCCTTGCACGCCTGCGCGCCCGAGTAGTCGAACTCGCACGCCTGCCCGATCACGATCGGGCCGGCGCCGATGATCAGGATCGAGCGGATATCGGTTCTACGCGGCATGAGGCCCCTGCCCGGTCGTGAAACCGAGCCGCTCTTCGACCAGCTCGATCAGCAGATGGATGACCTTGATGTGCAGCTCCTGCACCCGGTCCGCATAGCGGCCGCCGGGGGTGCAGATCGTCACCTGGGCAAGCGCGGCCAGCGGCGCGTCGGCGCGCCCGGTGAGCGCGATCACCGACATCGACTGCGCGCGCGCGGCCCGCGCCGCGGCCAGCACATTGGCGCTCGAGCCGCTGGTGCTGATCGCCAGCAGCACGTCGCCGGCGCGCCCGTGCGCCTGCACGAAGCGCGCGAACACCTGTTCGTAGCCGTAGTCGTTGGCCACGCAGCTCAGGTGGCCGGGGTCGCCGATCGCGATCGCGGCGAGCGCCGGACGGTCCTCCCGGAAGCGGCCGCTCATCTCCTCGGCGAAATGCATCGCGTCGCACATCGAGCCGCCGATGCCGCAGCTGATCGCGCGCCCGCCCGCGGCCAGGCAGCCCGCCAGCAGCTCGCCGGCGGCGTCGATCGCCGCCAGGGCCGCGCCGTCCTGGCGCAGCCGTTGCAGCGCCGCGGCCGCCTCGGCCAGCGCGGCGTCGATCGCCGGCCGGCTCAACGCTGCGTCTCCGCGGCCGGCTCGCGCGCGTGCTTGCGCCCCTGCGCCATCAGTCCGGCGAAGCGGTCGAACAGGTAGCCGAGGTCGTGCGGGCCGGGACTCGCTTCCGGGTGCCCTTGGAAGCAGAACGCCGGCCGATCGGTGCGGCGGAATCCCTGCAGCGAGCCGTCGAACAGGGACATGTGCGTGACCTTGCAGTTCGGCGGCAGGCTGGCCGCGTCGACCGCGAAGCCATGGTTTTGCGACGTGATCAGCACGCGCCCGGTCTCGAGGTCCTGGACCGGATGATTGGCGCCATGGTGGCCGAATTTCATCTTCAGCGTCCGCCCGCCCGAGGCCAGGCCCATGATCTGGTGGCCGAGGCAGATGCCGAACGTCGGGTAGCCGCGTTCGATCAGCTCGCGCGTGGCGTCGATCGCGTAATCGCAGGGCTCGGGATCGCCCGGGCCGTTGGAGAGGAAGACGCCATCGGGGCGCCGGCGGATGACCTCGGCGGCCGGCGTCGTCGCCGGCACCACGGTCACGCGGCAGCCGCGCTGCGCCAGCAGGCGCAGGATGTTGCGCTTGATGCCGAAGTCGTAGGCGACCACGTGCAGGGTGGCGTCGCCCTCGGCCAGCCGGCCGTAGCCGCGCCCCAGCGACCACGCGGTTTCGGTCCACTCGTAGGGCTCCCGCACCGACACGACTTTGGCCAGGTCCAGGCCGGACATGCCGGGGAAGGTGCGCGCCAGCGCCACCGCCGCCTCGGCGTCGTCTCCGGCCACCAGCGCGCCCGGCTGCGCGCCGCGGTCGCGCAGCAGCCTTGTCAGGCGGCGCGTGTCGATGCCCGCGATCGCGACCACCGAGCGGCTGCGCAGGAACTCGCCGAGCGACCGCCGGGCGCGGAAGTTGGACACGCAGGGCGGCACGTCGCGCACGACGAGGCCGGCAGAGTGGATCTGGCCGGCTTCGTCATCCTCGTCGTTGGTGCCGACGTTCCCGATGTGCGGGTAGGTCAGGGTAACGATCTGCCGGCAGTAGCTGGGGTCGGTCAGGATCTCCTGGTAGCCGGTCAGTGCGGTATTGAAGACGACCTCGCCGACCGCCGAGCCGGGGGCGCCGACCGAGATGCCGCGAAAAACGGTGCCGTCGGCGAGCGCGAGCAACGCCACGGGGCGAGATGGGTCGAACAGGCTGGACACCCGGGCTCCTGGCAGACGCCGCACCGTGCCGGTGCAGACCGGGACGTTCAGCGCCGGATCGGCGACCGCGCGGCGCTGGTGTCCGGCGCCGATGCCGGTCTTCGACGCTGACCGCCGGTGCACGGGCGGCGGGAAATCGGCAGCGCGAGATGCACAGGCGGCGCGATTTGCAAGACGCACGCGCAACACGCGCAACCGCACGCTGGTTAAACTGTCGAATTATAGCGGTCATCGGCGCCTCGGTCCTCCGCTGACGTACGTTCCCGACGTCCGACCGGCAGGCGCCCGGTGGCGCGCCGGTTTCCCGAACATGCCATCGCTGCTCGATGCCCTTACACCGCGCGCGACCATCGCCGCCGGCCCGCGGCGGACGCTGCACTGACAGCGGCGCATGCTCCTCCTTCCGTATCACACCCGCTTTTCGGCGCAGACCCTGCCCTGGGTGACGCTGGCGCTGATGCTGGCGTGCATCGTGGTCTGGTTCGGCCCGCAGGCGCGCGACCAGGCGCGCGAGCAGCGCGCCTTCGAGTACTACTTCGAAAGCGGCCTGGCGGCGGTCGAGCTCGATCGCTATCGCGAGTACCTGATCTCCCGTTCCGACCCCGACTCGGCGCGCCGCCTGCGCCAGCTCGAGCGCGTGCCCGCGCTGAGCGCGCCCGCGGCGCAGTTGCTGCAGGGCGATCCGCGCTTCCTGTACGAGCTGCGCGCAGGCCAGATCGTGCAGCCCTCCGATCGCGGCTACCCGGCGTGGCGCGACAAGCGCCGGCGCTTCGACGAGATGCTGGCCGCGACCGTGATCGGCCGCTTCGCGCTGACGCGCGACGCGGCGGGAGAGTTCTGGCGCTTCGTCACGCACCAGTTCCTGCACGGCAGCCCCGGCCACCTGCTCGGCAACATGATCGTGCTGGCGCTGGCGGGGCCGTTCGCGGAGGCCGCACTCGGCCGATGGCGCTTCCTGATCGGCTACCTCGCCGGCGGCGCGTTCGCGGGAGGCGTGCACCTGGCGCTGTCCGCGATGCCGCTAATCGGCGCTTCGGGCGCCATCGCGGCCGCGATGGCGATGGTCGCGGTGCTGTACGGAACGCGCCGGGTGCCGGTGTTCTACTGGATCACGTTCCTGTTCGGCACCGCGCGGATTCCGGCCCTGGCGCTGCTGCCGGCGTGGCTGGTCAACGAGTTCTACCAGTGGGCATCGAACCCCGATTCTCCGGTGGCGACCGCCGCCCACGTCGGCGGCTTCGCCGCCGGCGCGGCGATCGCCTGGCTGCTGCGCACGCCGGATCGCGAGCGCGTCAACCGGCTGCTCGAGGTCCAGACGTCCGAGCAGCGGACGCCGGAGCGCGAGTCGACGCTGATCTCGCAGGCGCGCGATGCCGCCTCACGCCTGGACACGCGCCGCGCATCGCGCCTGTACCGCGAGCTGGTCGAGCTCGAGCCGCAGCGCATCGAGCACCTGAGCTCGTATCTGAACGTGGCGCTGCTCGGCAGCGACGAGACGACGCTGCAGGATGCGGCGCTGCGGCTGCTGTGGCTGAAGTCGCGCAAGCCCAGCGACGAGTTGCGCAAGGCGTACCTGCAGCTCACGCAGCCCAAGGTGCTGACGGCGCTGCCGATCGACGAGCACCTGCGGCTCGCCCGCCGCCTGGTCAAGGTGCACGAGGACGCGGCGGCGCTGCGCGTACTCGACGCGATCCTGCGCGACGACAACCTGCGCCAGCTTTACGGCCGCCAGCTTGCCGATTGCCTGCTCGGGCTGTACACGGCGTACGTCCGTCACGGCCTGACGCGCCCGGCCCAATCGATCCACAGCCGCCTTTCGTCGTACTTCGAGTCCCCCGACCGGATCGGTGGCCTGGCGCCTTCGACGCGCCCGCCCTCGACGCTGCTCACCGGCGTGCGCACGACCGCCGGCCCTCCGGGGCCGACCCCGTCCGGCGCCCCGGCGCCCCGATCCAAGCTGCCGACCGACACCGAGCGCTGAGCGCGTAGGAGTTCCCCCTCTCCCGCGCGCCGCGCCCTCAGGTCGGCCCGACCGGTGCCGCCGTCGCGGGCGCATTCGCGCCGAACCGCTGCAGCCAGCGCGCGGCCTCCGCCGCCGCGGGGTGCTGCGGATAGCGCGAGACCACGTACTGCAGCAGCTCTCTCGCGCGCGCGGTGTCGTTGCCGCTCAGCAGCAGGAGTCGGCCCCCGATCACGTACACGTGCGGAAGGTCCGGATGCGCCGGATGCCGCCGGTCGAAGCCGCGGATCAGGCTGGCGGCCAGCCTCGGCTTGCCGGCTTCGATCGCCGCCCGCGCCAGCACGGGCAGATGTTCGAGCGTGCGCGGCTCGTAGCTCGCGTTGCGCTCGAACGCCTCCTCGACCAGCGACAGCGCCTCGCGCAGGTTCGACGACTTGATCAACAGATCGAGGTAGCGCTCGGTATGGTCGTCGACCAGCACGCGCGAGCCCTCGTGCCGCAGCAGCTTGTGCAGGCGCGCATGCAGCGACAGGTCGTTCGGGCGCTCGCGCAGGTCGTCGCTGAGCAGGCCGATGGCCTCCTGGATCTCGCCGGCCGCGACCAGCCGGCCGACGAGCGCGTCGCGCGTGCGCCGCGCATGCTCGCCGGCGGAGATGGCGCCGAGCGTGCGGGCTTCCCCGGGCCCCACGACGGAGATGCCGAGCGCGTCGCTGTACTGGTACATCGCGTAGCCGATCAGCGCGCAAATCAGGGTCAGGAAATAGTTGCCGCTGAACCAGGTCACGAACGCCCCCACCGCGGCCGAGGCAGCCATCCGTTCGAGCAGCACCGCCTGGCTGCCGGCCGCATGCGCGCCGCCGACCCCCTGCAGGCCGAACGAGCGCGGCAGCAGCATCTGCGCCGCCTGCCCCGAGCCGATGATGAGCAGCAGGATGAACAGGCACAGCACCAGGTAGGGCGCGCCGATGCGCCGCGCGGCGTCGATGCAGCGGGTCGGGTCGATCGCGGCGACGAAGCTGTCGGTCATCGTCATGACCATCGCCGACGCCGGCAGCAGCAGCGCGAATCCGACCATCAGCAGCGCAACCACGAAGCCGCCCAGCAGCTTGGCGCCGAGGAACAGGATCAGCGCCGGCGCCAGCACCATCACCAGGAACATCTTGATCGGGCGGAACACGCTGCCCGGCTCCAGATGCGACGGGTACCGGCGCGGATCCAGGTAGCCGGCGGCGCTGCGCTCGATCACCATGAAACCGTAGCGCGCGATCACGAGGCCCGCCACCAGCGACGCCAGCCCCAGCACCAGCGATGCCGCCAGCGGCGAGGTGGCCAGTGCCGGGACCGTTCTCCAGGCCAGCAGCGCCATCGCAGCCGCAACGACCAGATTGCGAACCAGCGGCGCGCGCCGCAGCGGGAACAGGAACAGCTGCGGCATCCGCTGCCAGAAAGGCGTCACCGCCCCCGTCGCGGGCGGCGGGGCTGGCTGCTGCGTGCTGGGCGTGGGGGTCGACACGGGTGGTCCTGCCGCACCGATGCTACCGGAGGCGCCGGCACCCGTCACGGCGTTCGTATCACCGCAGGTCTAAGTCGGAAAATGAAGTCCGTCGCCGCGCGGCCGGGGCCGGCTCTGCCGGGGGGCAGCGTGAAGGACAGGTAGCGCCGCATACGTCGCCTCTCGATGCTTATTAGCGCTTTCGCGCGGCGATGAGGTGAATAGCAGGCGTGACTTCACATTCTGATGGGAATATGTTGTTGGCGACTGAGGTTTTGGCACGCCCACTAGTTCATGCCTGAAGGCATGCCTGAAGGTATCCCGGGACGTTCAATACCAGGTAGCGAGCAATGCAGCCGATGGCGAACAACAAGCCGGAGCAAAAGGAAGCGCTGAAAGTACTGGCCGATTGGACCAAGTGGCTCGTAACGCTGGAGACCGGGACGATCGGTGCGACGCTCGCGTTCGCCCAGGGACGCGTGGACCTCTCTGATTCGATAGCGATCGTGTTTGCCGCGTCGACACTCGCCGGAATTGCTTCTCTGTGTTACTCGATTTTTTGGGCGGTGTATCTCGTCTATGGAGTTCCGGAAATCATCGAGCAGCTTCCGGAGGCAAGAGAAGCCAGCATCAATGAAATGAGATCCGCGCGGCTTTCCCACGACTTGCTGCATTGCCAGGTCCGGACTTATTGGGCGGGCGCTGTCGGGTTTCTGCTGTGCCTTGTTTCTGTTGCGTACTACGCTTTTCCACTGCGTTGATGGTGGCGCCTGACCGGCCGGGCCCGGGGATCGCCGGTATCACAGCCCGCATCACAGCTTCTCGGTGTCGCCGGCCTCGGTCTGCCCAAAGCGCGGCTGCCATTTCAGCAGGTGCCGCTCGAGGCGCCCTACCGCCGCGTCGAGCGCCAGCGCGAAGACCGTCAGCACGACGATGCCGGCCACCACGCCGTTGATGTCGAACGTGCCCTCGGCCTGCAGGATCAGGTAGCCGACGCCGCGCGCCGACCCGAGATACTCGCCGACGACGGCACCGACGAACGCCAGGCCGACCGAGGTGTGCAGCGACGAGAACACCCAACTCGTGGCGCTGGGCAGATACACGTGAAGCAGCAGCTGGCGCCGGTCGGCCCCCAGCATTCGGGCGCTGGCGAGCACGGTCGGGCTCACCTCGCGCACGCCCTGGTAGACGTTGAAGAACACGATGAAGAACACCAGCGTCACCCCCAGCGCCACCTTGGAGGCGATCCCGAGGCCGAACCAGACCGCGAAGATCGGCGCCAGGATCACGCGCGGCATCGCGTTGGCGGCCTTGATGTACGGCTCGAGCACCGCGGCCGCGCCGGGCGACAGCGCCAGCCACAGGCCCAGCGCCAGCCCGAGCGCGGTGCCGACCGCGAACGCGGCCACGGTTTCGGTCAGGGTCACGGCCAGGTGCAGGTAGATCTCGCGCTCCACCGCGAACCAGGTCCAGATGCGGGACGCGACCTTCAGCGGCTCGCCGAAGAAGAACGCGGCGTCGTTGGCGCCGCGCATCAGCAGCGGCGGCACCAGCCCGGGCGCGGTCATCACGTACCAGAAGGCGATCAGCGCCGCCAGGAGGCCGACGCGCCACGCGAGCAGCACGCCCGGGCGCGCGCGCCGGCGGCGCTCGCCCGGCCGGCTTACGGCCGGGTCAGGCCGATTCATTTCAGGCCGCTGCATGTCGGGCATACGTCTTGAGCACTTCGGCGCGCAGGACGTCCCAGATCGCGCGATGCAGCTCGATGAAGCGCGGCAAGGTCCGGATCTCGGCGACATCGCGCGGGCGCGCCAGGTCGATCGCGAATCCGCCGATCGGGCGCGAGGCGGGACCGGCCGCGAACACGACCACGCGATCGGCCAGCGCGATCGCCTCGTCCAGGTCGTGCGTGATGAACAGGACCGCGCGGCGGCGCGCGGCCCACAGCTCGAGCAGCTCGTTTTCCATCAGCTGCCGCGTCTGGATGTCGAGCGCGGAAAACGGCTCGTCCATCAGCAGCAGGTCGGGGTCCAGCACCAGCGTCTGCGCGAGCGCAGCGCGCTTGCGCATGCCGCCCGACAGCTGGTGCGGATAGCGGTCGCCGAAACCTGTCAGGCCGACGCGGCCGAGCCACTGCGCGGCAAGCTCGCGCGCGTGGCCGTGATCGGCGCCGCGGAACTCGAGGCCGGCGCTGATGTTGCGCAGCACCGTGCGCCAGGGCATCAGCGCGTCGGCCTGGAACATGTACCCGGCGCGCAGGTTGACGCCGGCCAGCGGGGCGCCGAAGGACCGCAGCGCCCCCCGGCTGGGCGCGAGCAGCCCGGCGGCGACATTGAGCAGGGTGCTCTTGCCGCAGCCGGTGGGGCCGACCACGGCGACGAACTCACCGTCGCCCACGACCAGGTCCACGCCCTCGATCGCGGTGTAGCGCTGCGCGTTCGACTGCGGGTCGACGAACGTGCAGCCGATGCGCTCCATCTCGAGCGCCGGGACCGCGGCGGGGCGGTCCGGCGCGGTCATGCGTGCGAGGCGCCGGAGCCCGCCATCTTCACGAATTCGTTCGTGTAGACCGACTGCAGGTCGAGCTTCGCGGTGAGCAGTTCCGGATCGGCGCTCGCCAGCGCGTGCAGCGCCGTGGCGGCGCAGCCGTCCGGGAACAGGCCGTCGGGCGACAGCGCCTGCTTCGCCTTCTGGAACGCCTCGACGTAGACGTCGCGGTCGCCCAGCAGGTAGGACTCGGGCACGGTCTTCAGCACGTCGGCCGGGCTCGCCTGCTGGATCCAGCGGTCCGCGCGGACGATCGCCGCCGCGAGCGCGCGCACGGTGCGCGGGTTGTCCTCGATGAACGAGACCGGCGCGTACAGGCACCCGGCCGGCATCGGCCCGCCGAACACGCGCTCGGCCTCCGCCACGTCGCGGGTGTCGGACACGATCCGGATGTCGCCTGCTCGCGCCAGGATCGTGATCACCGGATCGAGGTTCGAGATCGCGTCGATCTGGCCGGCGCGCACCGCAGCCACCGCGCCCTGCGAGGCGCCGACGCCGATGTACGAGACCTCCGTGGGCTTGATCCCCGCCTGCGCCAGCACGAAGTTGGCCATGATGTTGGTCGACGAGCCCGGCGCGGTGACGCCGATCTTGCGGCCCTTCAGGTCGGCCAGCGAACGGTACTGCGGCATCGCGCGCGTGCTCACGCCGAGCACGATCTGCGGCGCGCGCCCCTGCAGGACGAAGGCGCGCATCGGATGACCCTTGTGCAGCATGTCGAGCGCGTGCTCGAAGGCTCCGGAGACGACATCGGCGCTGCCGCCGACCACCGCCTGCAGCGCCTTGGCGCCGCCGGCGAAATCCGGAATCTCGATTTTCAGGCCCTCCGCTTCGAAGTAGCCCAGCCGTTCGGCGATCGTCAGCGGGAGGTAGTACAGGAGATTCTTGCCCCCGACCGCGATGGTGACCTTGGCGCGCTCGGGCGCCTGGCCTGCCGCAAGCACGGGGATCGCGGCACCGGCTGCCGCGAGAAACGTTCGCCGTCTCATCGTGGTTCTCCTTGGCTCCTGGGGCGCGGGTAATGTAGCGCGGAATGCGGCTGCGTCGACCGGGCACCTCTGACTCCCCTCTCCCGCTTGCGGGAGAGCACCCGTATCTGGCTGTCAAGCGGTTTTGACGTGAAGCTGCGCATTCCAGGGAGTGCCGTCGCGCACCATGGCGTTCAGGATCGTCAGCAGTTTGCGCAGGCAGGCGACCCTGGCGACTTTGGGTGGCTTGCCTTTGGCGATCAGGCGTTCGTAGAAGGCGCGGATGACTGGGTTGTGGGTGATGGCGCTGATGGTGGCCATGTACAGCACGTGGCGCACCGCAGCGCGTCCACCCCAGCAGGCACGCTTGCCGCGGTGTTTGCCCGAGTCGCGCGCCAGTGGCACCACGCCGACCAGGGCACCGATGGCGCGTCGCTTCAGCTGGCCAATTTCGGGCAAAGCGGCCAGGATGGTGGTGGTTGCCACCGGGCCGATTCCCTTGGCGCTGCCGAGCAGCTTGCGCAGGTCCTGGAAGTGCTCCCTGGTGAACTGGTCCAGGTCCCGGTCAATCTCGGCGATCTGCATGTCCAGGAACACGATGACCTTGTTCAGGCTCTTGCGCGAGCGCTTGTCGCGCGTCACCGCCATGCGCTGAGCCTCCATGGCCCGCATTTCCACCAGCTGACGCCGGCGCGTGACCCAAGCGGCCAGTTGGGCCCGCGTCTCATCGGGAACCTCGTGCAGGAACTGGCTGCGCTTTTCGTGGCGGGCCAACACGTCCGCAAAGTCCCGCAGCATCTGGGCGTCGACCTTGTCGGTCTTGGCCAGCACCCCCATGGCCTTGGCAAAATCGCGCGCCTGGCGCGGGTTGACCACCGCCACCGCCATGCCGGCGGCCTGCAATGCAGCCGCTGCCATCGCTTCATAGCCCCCAGTGGCCTCCAGCACCACCAGATCGATGTCCTGCCGGCGCAACAGCGCCGTGAGCGACTCCATCCCCGCAGCATCGTTAGCAAACCGCTCGGTCCGATCGGCCCAGGCCACATCCAGCCAGTCCTTGGACACATCGATCCCGGCGTTTGCGCGCGGCGCCGCTACCGCCTCCCTACCTTGTGGATGCACGTTCATGACGTTGGCACCTGTACGGGTTACGCGGTTGGAAGAAGAAGTCCGCAGCGCGTTGACCGTTTGCTCTCCCACGAGCTCGACGCTCCAGGGGTGGACAGGTTTGGCGCGCTTCACGGACAAACCGTTGCCGGCAGAATCACCGGCCGGCGCCGCCGACCGCTTAAAGCCGCGGTCAGCGGCGCCGGAAAATAGCTTACGACTCATGGTCGCCCCTTGCATTGAACATACAAGGGGTGGGGGTGAGGGTGGTGAGCGGAGCTTCGACGGCCTCCCTCACCCCCGGCCCCTCTCCCGCGGTGCGGGAGAGGGGGGGAGCGCCAGCGGGTTCGGCGTCGGTTCGCCGATCTTCGTCAGCGTGTTGCGATCGGTGTGATGAAACGGCTCGGTCTTGCCGCGGATCATCAGCAGCGTGTCTTCCTCGTAGGACCAGGTCCCGTTGGCGTGGATGCCGACCT
>CAZEIW010000127.1:0-27069 GCA_964512305.1 uncultured Burkholderiaceae bacterium
CAGCGCCGCGGGCGTGTACGGGTTGTTGTCGTGCAGCAGGACGATGTCGCCGGCGCGGATCGGATCCCGGTCCATGCGGGCGACCAGTGGATCCGTGCCGTCGCGCCGGTAGTCGCTGTAGGTGCGGCTCCAGTGCACGAGCCGGTAGCCCAGCCGGGCGACCCGCCGCAGCGACGCGAGATCGACCAGTCCCTTCGGCGGCCGGAAGAGCGTGCTATCGACGCCGCAGCTGTCCGCTATCGCGGCGCGGCAGGCCGCCAGCTCGGCGTCGAGCTCGCTCTCGTCGAGGCCGACGATCACGCGGTGCTCGTACGTGTGGCCACCCAGCGCGTGACCCTCGGCGGCGATCCGGCGCACCAGCCGAGGGTGCAGTGCGACCTGCCGGCCGACCAGGAAGAACGTCGCCTTCAACCCCTGGCTCGCCAGGAGGTCCAGCACGGCCGGGGTGAATTCGGGATCCGGCCCGTCGTCGAACGTGAGCGCAACCGCACGCGTGCGCGCCGGCAGCCGCCAGACGAAGCCGCCGCGCAGCACGACATGCTGCATCAAGTCCTTGGCGACGTCTCTAAGCGATGGATGCACAGGCGGCCTCGCCGATGACCGATTCGAGGAATTCAAGGTTCCGCTCGGCCAGAGCGGACCATGTCAGGTGGGCCACCGACGAGCGCATCGTCTCCGCCACCCAGTTGCGATCGAGAGCGCCAGCCAGGGCGTCAGCGAGCGCCGCGGGATCTCCGGGCCCGACGAGGCAGCCGTTCTCGCCGTCGCGGACGAGCTCGGGCACACCGCCCACGCGCGATGCGACCACCGGAATGCCACTCGCGAGCGCTTCGACGACCACGTTCGGCGTTCCCTCGTTGCGGCTCGGCAGGCACAGAAGATTCGCGGCTCCGAGCCAGCGCCCGACATGCTCCTGCGGAATCGAACCGAGAAAGCGGACCGCATCGGCAATGCCGGCGTCGCGCGCCTGCTGTTGCAGGGCGGCCCGGCAGCGGCCATCGCCGATCAGCACAAGCCGGTCGCCTGCGTCGATTCGCCGCCGCTGCGCCAGCATCGCCCACGCCTCGACCAGAACTTCGAGACCTTTGATCGGAACCAGCTGACCGACGAACACGACGATTCGCCCCGCGGCCGGGATGCCGAGCGCCGAGCGCAACTCGCGCCGCGACGCGGGAAAGAAAACGCGCGGGTCGAATCCGGCGCATGGGATGTGCGTCAGGCGCGTACCCGACCCCGTCACCAGCGGTTCGATCTTCGACATCAAGTCGCGGCTGACCGCGATCACGCCTGCCGCGGCCCTAAGCGCCCAGGCGATCTGGGGCCGCAGCGCGCGGCGCCGCGCGTACACGTTGATGTCGCTGCCGTGCGCGGTAACCACGAGGGGCAGGCCCAGGCGGCGCGCTGCCAGCGCCACGCCGACGGCATCGGGATAGGCGCAGTGCACGTGCAGAACGTCGGGCGCCCGCTCGCGAACCAGGCGCCTCAGCGTCGCCGTTATGCCGAGGCTGTAGGTGAGCCCGGAGAGCTCGTCGAACTTCGGCATGACCAGGTAGCGAGGGTGCTCCACCTCGATGCCGTCGACCGTCTCCAGGAGCGGGACCCCACGGTACCGCTGCCATTGCGGCAACGCCCGCAGCGGCGGCGCGTAGGGCAGAGGCGAGACCACGGTGACAGGCAGCCGTGCGCGCATCGCCTGTACCAGGTTCTTGACGAACACCGTCCGCGTGGGATCGGCCACGTTCGGAAAGTAGCTGGTCACGGTCAGCACGCGCATCAGGCCGTTCTCCGCGCGTCTGCCCCGCCGGCCGCGCCCGCGACGCCTGCCAGTCCGGGCGACCCGGCCGTCGCGGCGGCGGTCTGCGCGGCGCCCGCGGATTCGAGCTTGCGCTGCAGCAGACCGGTGGCTATCGCGAGGGAGCACACCACGTAGAAACTCCAGTCGTGCGGCTTGGCGTCGAGCAGCGCCCGGAACATGATCGACAGCAGGCAGATCAACGACGCGAGGCGGATCGCGTCGATCCATTTCGACACCGATTGCGCCGGGCGGCGGCGCAATTCACCGGCGCAGCGGAACAGCATCATGGCGAAGGGCAGGAATCCGAGCAGCCCGGAGGTCGCGGCCACCTCGATGTACGTGTTGTGCGAGTTCTTGCCGCGGTTGTCGTGGCTGATCTCCCCGTACACCTCGCTCCATTCCCCGAAGCGGCGGCTGCCGACACCGAGCAACGGGCGGTCCTCGATCATCGCCCGTCCGGCGCGCCAGAGTTCGAGCCTCGAAGTCTCCGCGTCCTCGGCGGTGTAGTTGCTGCCCTGGTTCTCGGCCCTCATCGTCCACTGCCAGCTGACGGCGGCGGCGCCCACGAATGCGAGCGCGATCAGCACGACCACGCGCCAGCGGCGGCCCGCGGTGAGCCAGGCGATCAGCGCCAGCTCGAGCACGAGAGCGAGCACACCGCCGCGCGACAGCGAGAGGAAGATTCCCGCGCAGCACGCGAGCAGCGACAGCCCCAGGAAGGCGCGCCGCGCGAGACCGGTTTCGATGCGGCCGACCATGTAGACGAAGGGAAGCACCATGATGATCGCGAACGAGTAGTCGTTGTGGTTCTCGTACATCCCGTACGCGCCGGCGCGGCCCTGGATCGCGTCGTTCAGGCCTGCCAGCGCCGCGTAGATGCCGTAGGCGACGATGAACATGGTGCCGACGATCAGGCCCCAGACGTACGCGCGCAGCGAGCGCTCGGAATGAATCAGCAGGAACGACCCGATCACGAACAGCAGGTAGGGCAGCCAGAACGCGAACTCGTCGAACATGCTCGAGATGCCGCTGTAATGCACCGACATCACCTGTGCGAGCAGGAAGAGCGCGAGCCAGAAGAAGACGGGGTTGCGGAACGCCGGCGCCCGCGAATAACCGGGGCGCGCGGCGGCGCCGGCGAGCAAGCCGACAACGAGAACGACCGCCGCCGGCCGCGCGGCAGCCAACTCCGGCCATAGGATGCCGGGCTGCAGGAAATGGAGGAACGAGTACAGAAATGCCATCGTCTTCTCAGCGCTGCCGCAGCAGCAGCGACATCATCCTCGCCGGCGATCCGTCGGATGGCGCGCCGAGGCGGCGCAACTGGTAGAGCTCGTCGCGCCTCGCCGCGCCGCGGTTCGTCGACAGGGCGGCAAGAAAGTGGGCGCGGCAGATCTCCACGACACCGGCCGTGTAATCGGCCTCGCGGCCGTTCGGGTAGCAGAAGACAGGGCTGCAGGCGCCCAGTTCGGCGGCGACGCGCTCTCGGCTGGCGATGATCTCCTCTCGCGCGCGATCGGGCGCGACGCGCGACAGGATCACATGGTTCACCGTGTGGGCTCCGACCTCGAAACCCGCCGCGGCCAGCTGCCTCGCCCCGTCCCAATCCATGAATGCCGCGTCCCCGGAGGGCGGTTCCGAGGCGACGCCTAGCGCGGCCTCGATCTCGGCGACCCCCTTCTCGACCTCGTCGGCGGGCATCGCTTTCAGCGCGACCTT
The DNA here is from genome assembly GCA_964512305.1 of uncultured Burkholderiaceae bacterium. Lineage (GTDB taxonomy): Bacteria > Pseudomonadota > Gammaproteobacteria > Burkholderiales > Burkholderiaceae_F > CAZEIW01. The sequence goes on from CAZEIW010000127.1 coordinate 3,515, forward strand.
GGTTCGCTGCAGGGCCGCTACGCGATCGTCGTCGGTGCGAAGTGAAATTCGCGCGCGGAGCACCGGGATCGATACTTCCACGCGCGCGGCCAGGCCGATCGCGCGCTCCAGACGGTCGCTCCACATCCACCGGCCGGTCCCGATGTGGCCGGTGCTAAGGAAGAAGCTCGCGGGCAGCCGCAAATCGATCAGCGGCGGCGCGGCGCGCGTCACGTTGTTGCGATAACCGTCGTCGAACGTGATCGCGACCGTGTTGTCCAGGTCGGCACCGCTCCGCAGACCCTCGACCATTTGCGTGAGCGGAAGCACGCGCCGGAACCGGCGCAGCTGGCGCATCTGTGCGACGAACGCGTCGAACGGCAGGTGCTTGCCATGGCTCCCGAGCCATTGCGGCCGTTCGTCCATGGCCACGCCGTGATACATCAGAATCACCGGCGGACGGCGAAACAGGCGCAGCAGGGGCTCCGCCAGCGAAGCCCCCGGCAATGCCGTCAGGGCACGCCTCCGCCATCGCGTCATGCGCTGCCTCCGCCGGCATAGGCACGCGCGTACAGCGCCTCATAGCGGTCGATCATCGCGTCGATGCCGAAGCTGGTGCTCGCCCGGACACGCGCGCTTTCACCCATTGCGGCACGCAGCGCAGGATCGCCGCGCAGCCTGACCAGCGCGGCGCGCAGCGCCTCGACGTCGCCGCTGGGAAACAGCAGCCCGTCGACGCCATCGCGCACGATCTCGCCGTTGCCGCCCACGCGGCTGGCGACCACGGGAAGCCCGGCGGCCATTGCCTCGAGCAGCGTGTTGGACATGCCTTCGCTGAGCGAGGGGAGCGCGAAGATGTCCAGCCCCGGGAGCAATCCGGCGACGTCGTCGCAGTGCCCGGGCAGCCGCAGCCGCCTGGAGACGCCCGCGGCCGCAGCGGCCGATTCGAGTTCGGCGTGCATGGGGCCGTCGCCGACCAGTACGAGAACGGCGCCATCGATGCCGGCCAGCGCACCCACCAGCAGCCCGTAGTTCTTGACCGCGGCCAGGCGCCCCACGCTGCCGATGACGACGGTGTCGTCGCCGACGCCGAGGCGGGCACGCGCGGCCGCGCGCGCGCCGGCGCGGTCGGCGATCGCGAAGCGCCGGAGGTCGACCCCGTTGTAAAGCACTTCGATGCGGCGCGCCGGCAGCTTCACGTGTTCGACGAGATCCAGCTTCAGCTGCTCCGACACCGCGAAGATCGTGTCGGCGAACCGCGCGAGCCAGCGCTGAAGGCGCATCCGCCGCGGCGTATCGGGCAGCGTCCTGCCATGCTCGCTGTGGATGACCGTGCGGACGCCCGCCAGGCGCGCGCCGACGACGCCATAGAAGAAGGCCTCGGCATTGCGGGTGTGGACGATGTCCGTGTTCGAGCGCCGGAACAGGCGGGCGAGCCTCAGGGGCAGGAGCGGATCGTTGCCCGTGCGCAGGCCCATTTCATGAACCGCGACGCCGTCACGCGAGATCCGTCCCGCGAATTCGCCCGATCCCTGCAGACAGCAGACCGACGACCGGAAGCGCGCCGGGTCGAGCCGGTTGACGACGTTGACGACGCCGTTCTCGAGACCCCCGGGCCGCAGGCTCAGGAGCACGTGCTGGACGTGGATCGGGCGGTTCATGGCGCTGCGGGCTTGTGGCGTCCGGGCAGCACGCGAGCCAGCCAGCGGCGGACGAGCTGCCGGTCGCCGGCCGTGAAAACGCCGAGCGCCGCGGCGGCGGCGAGGAACGCCGCGCCGAAGGCTGCGGCATCGAACGCGAGGTTCGCCAGACGGTAAGGGGTCGGGTCGGCCACAAGCAGCGCCACGGCAAGGGCGGCCGCGCAGGCCAGAGCGATCTTCCCGAGCGCGCCGAGCGGGAGCAGCCTGGCGGGCGGCGCGCGCAGCAGCCGCACCGCGGCGCCGAAGAACAGCGCGGTCTGGAGGTATTGCGTGGCGACGACCGCGATCGCGGGCCCGTAGAAGCCGACCGTCTTGAGGAGCACCCAGCTCAGCCCGGCCATGACGAAGGCCGACGCGATCACGATGGCCAGGTTGATCCGCGTACGGCCGAACACCTGTGGAATCGGGCTCAGGACGAACATGTTCAGCGGCATCAGCAGCGTGTAGATGCGGAACACGTCGACGCTTTCCGCGTAGTTGCGGGTGAACAGCGTCGTGATGAACTGCGGCGCGAAGCCGTACAGGAACACGAAACCCGGAAGCATGACGAGCGCGAGCTTGCGCACCGACTCGCGCAGGATCCGGATCACCTCGTCGTGGCGGCCATCCCGGATCAGCGGCGGCAGCGACGCTCGCAGCACGTTGAACACCGACGCCTGGAAGATCGTATCGAGCGGGATCTCGAGCGCACCCACCGCGTAGATCGCGTACTGCGCCGGCGTGAAGAACATCGCGACGATCGCACGATTGAAGAAGGCGCTGATCGACCCGGCAAGCGCGCTCAGCGCGATCGGAACCCCGTAGCCGAGCTGCGCGCCGACGAACGGCGCGTGGAGCGCCTCTGCGCGGACCCGGTCGCGCCCGAAGAAGACGAGCGCGGTTCGCACGACCCAGCGCAGCGCGGCGTAGACCGCGGTGCCGACGATCACGCCTGGCAGTCCCCAGCCGAGCGCAACAGGGAGCAGCAGCACGACCACCCGCACGACCGTCTCTCCGACCTCGAACCCGACCGCCATTGCATAGCGGTCCTGCGCGATCAGCACCGCGATAAAGTGCTCGCCGGCGATGAAAAACAGCAGGTACAGCGCGTACACGGGCATCAGGGCCGTCAGCGCCGGGTTGTTGAAGCGCTCGGCGAGCGGTGTCGAAAGCAGCCAGACGGCGAGCGCCGCCAGTGCCGCCGACGCCGCCAGGAGCAGGGACGTCTGGGCGATCAGCGTCGGGCGGCGCCGTTCGGGCACATGGTGGTAGAAGTAGTAGATTGAAGTCGGCAGGCCGAGCACCATGATGCTGAGGGCCAGCCCACCGATCAGGAGCAGCTGCTGGTAGGTGCCGTAATCCTCCTTCGTCAGCAGCCGCACGAGCGCCATCGGCAGCAGGAACCCGACCGCGTACTTGACGAGATTGGCGACGATCAGGAAACCGGCCTTGTCGGACAGCGCTGCCATCTGATCAGCTGTCGGCGCCGCCGGCCGCGGCTGGCCAATCGAGGTCGCGCGCAAAGACGCGGTCGACGCGGTCCCAGCGGAAGTCGGTCAGCAGCGCGCGCAGGCGCCCCTCGGTGCGGTCGAGATTCAGATAGTGGCGGAAGCGGGATCTGGCGGAGAGGCCGGCGACGCGCGGCTGGTCCGGATCGAACTCCCAGGGGTGGCAGTAGAAGATCGCCGACTTTCCGTCCACCCGGTTCACACGGGAGATCGCGCCCCTCGACACGCTGTACGGCAGAAGCCGGAAAAAACCGCCGCCGCCGGCCGGCCAGTTGCGCCCCCACAGGCGCAACGTCGACACCGGAATTTCGACGACGCCGGCGCGCGCCGCGAACGGGAATCGGGGCGCGTCCGGCATCCCGTAGTGATCGTGCCGCACCGGGTACACGCTCGAGCTGTATCGGTAGCCCGCCGCGGCAAGCTCGTCGAACGCCCAGAGGTTCGAGGCCCCGATCGAGAAGCTGGGCGCGCGATAGCCGGCCACGCGGACGCCGCCAATGTCCTCGAGGATGGCGCGGGCGCGGACGACGTCCTCGCGGAACCCGGCCGGCGTCTGCTCCGACGCGCGCTGGTGCCCGTAGCCGTGGCTCGCCAGCTCGTGACCCTCGGCCACGATCCTGCGCACCAGCGCGGGATGGCGTTCGGCGATCCACCCGAGCGTGAAGAAGGTCGCGCGCACCCCTTGCGCGCGAAGCATCTGCAGCAGCCGGTCGACGTTCGGCTCGACCCGCCGTTCGATCGAGTCCCAGCTCGATCGGTCGATGCGCGGCGCCAGCGCCGCCACCTGGAAGTAGTCCTCGACGTCGATCGTCATCGCGTTGGACACAACACGGGCCGACGACGCGATCGGGGCTGATCCGTCAAGCATGGGGAAAGGGCTCGCTAGGGCCGGTAGACGATGCCGGCGAAGATTTCGTCTTCGGTGACGCCCGGGACGACGGTGGAAGTCAGCGACTGGTGCATCACGCCCGCGACCGCGTCGAGCTGGCGCGAGATAGTACGGTTGGCCTGCAGCGTGAGGCGCCGCTGCAACGAGCGCGATTGGTCGGCCTCGCCCAGGCCGCGGGTGCGGGCGAACTCGTCCTTGAGCGTCAGCGCCGTGCGCCGCTGGAGCCGGTGCGTCAGCACCAGCGTCGTCCCCAGCTCGTTGTACGACCCCAGCGCGAACTTCGCGAGCGCCTGCTGAGCGGGCGACAACTGCAGCAGCTCGTTGTTGAGTCCGAACACCGTGAACGCGATGAACTCGCGCTGCGTCACGAACAGCATGCTCACCGTGTACTGCGAAATGCGGGCGAGGTCGGGCGTGTACAGGCCGACGGAGCCGTGCAGGTCGGTCGCGGACAGCCCCGTGCCTCCTAGAAGCTGCTGCACGATTCGCGCCCGCTCGGAGGGGTCCGGGTAACGGGCCGTGTAGACGGCGTCGACCAGCGCCTGCAGGTCGCCGATCGCGTTGACCCGGAACATCGACTGCGCCGAGGTCGTGGTCTCGCGTGCCCCGTTTGCGTTCAGCGCCAGATACGGGCCACGCGCCTTCAGCTCGGCCTGCCATGCCGGGCCAAAGGCCCGGCTTTCGGCGAAGCCGCGCAGTCGGGTGAGCGGGTCCGGCGTCCACTCGAGCTCGCCGCCGACGATCCTGCGCCTGCGGTCCACGGGCGTGAGCGCGTAGTCGTTGCGCTCGTAGCCGAAGCGCGCACCGAGAAGCAGCGATGGACCGAGGCGGTAGCGCGGGACTACGCGCGCAGTGTCGTCGGTGAGCCGCTGATCGGCCGGCGCGCCATACCGCGACTGGTCGCGCTCGACCCACAGCAGAGCGCCCAGCGGCATCGCCCGCATCTCGAACTGGCCGATCTGGCGGCCGCCATAGGCGAAGGGACGGTCGGCGAAGGTCGCGGCACCCGACGTTCCGGGCGTCCAGCCATTTTCGCTGCGCGCCAGGTAGTGGTACGCCCGGCCCGACAGGTCGCCTTCCAGGTACGGGCTAAGGCGGAACTGCGTCAGGCTGCTGGTGTTGGCGGTGGAGCCGGTGGTGGGCGAAAGCGCGAACGGGTTGTTGGACGTCTTCGTCGAGGCGAAGCCGCCCTCGAGAAAGAGGACGTGGGCCGCCGCGTCCCAGGTCGCGTCCAGGCCGCCGCTGCCGAGTACACGGCTGGTGCCGTGGCCCCCTATGTAGTCGTCGCCTTCGAGGGTGAAGGTGCCGTCGGCCTTCAGGCTCGCCGTGCGCACGTACACCGCCGCGCCTGCCGTCGCCGTCGTGATGATGTCGGACTTCCGGCCGCCGCTAGGCGCGAGCGGCGCGTTGTCCGACAGGGCCGCTCGCACCCCGAGGATGGGCTGAATGAACCAACCGTGCGCGGCCGCGGCCTGCTGGGCCGCGCGCTTCGCCAACTCGGCTTCGTCGAGCTCGAGCAACTCCTGCTCGGTCAGGGGGGCATTGAGCAGCTGCTGCTGGTCGGCGCCCGTCTGGGTGCCGCCCGTGACCTGCCCTGGCCTGTTCACCGTGCCGGGCGCGCCCGGCGGCGTCTGCGCCAGCGCGGCAACCGAGAGCAGCGCCGCGGCGGCCGCGGCGGCTCGGAGCATCCGGCGGCTGCGGGCGGCTCGGGAACGCGCCCGACCGCGCTCGCGCAGCGGCGACATCGTCTTCAATTCAGCCTGCCCGCTGCAGCACGGCGACCGCCCAGACGCCGTAGACGACGATCAGGCCGCCGACAGCCACGGCGAACATCCTGGCGTGACGGCGCTCCTCGAGCAGCATCGCGTCATCGATCAGCATCGAGACCGAGCCGAGCACGGGGCGGCTCGACACCGCGCGCAGATCTCGAGGGTTCTGGACGATCGGCATCAGCCTCGCGAGGGCGTAGCAGGTCGCCACGCCCGAGGCGAACGCGGCCAGCAGTCCCATGACGACCAGGACGATCCGGCCCGGAAACACCGGCTTTGGGTTGATCCGCGCCGGCTCGACCACGTGAAACTCCGCCATCCGCGCGGACGCATCGACGTCGCCCGAGATCGTCGCCGACTCGCGGCGCTGTGCGAGCTGCTCGTAGTTCTTCTTGATCACGTCGTAGTCGCGGTTGAGCTGCGCCAGCTCGGCTTCGACCTGCGGCACCTGGCTCGCCGCTCCGCGCAGCTCCGCAAGGCGGGCCGAGAGCTCGCCCGCGCGGCCGCGCAGCGATGCGACCTGCGCCTCGGCCTCGGCAAGCTTGATCTTGATCTGCTGGAACACGGGATTGTCCCGGTTCTCGCTGCGCGCGGCGGGCGGGAGCTTGCGGCGCGCCTCGATCTCGCGGCGCCGCTCCTGCTCGAGCTGGTCGATCACGCGCTTGGCCGCGACGACGTCGGGGTGCTCGTCGGTGTAGCGGCGCAGCAGCTCGTCGAGCTGCTTGCGCTGGCCATCGAGGCGCGCGTCGATGGGCAGGTCGGAGGTCACCTGGCCGTCGGCCGAGGTCGTGACCGGCGAATCGACGCCGGCCAGCTCTCGCCGCAAGGCGTCGCGCGACTGCTCGGCCGCCTGGAGATCGACGCGCACGGCCCCGAGGTCCTGCTGGACCTGCGCCATGCGCGCGAAGTAGTCCTGCCCGCTGTTCGCGCCCGCCGCGGCCCCGCCGGTGACGTTGATGTTGCGAAGCTTGAACTCCTTCAGCCGGTTCTCGGCCTCTGTGAGCTTCTTCTCGTAGATCGCGATCTGCTCGTCGATGAACGTGCGCGCGTCTTCCGTATCGCGGCGCTTGTTGTCCTCGCCGGAAGACACGAACATGGAGACCAGCTCCTCGACGATGCGCCTTGCGCGCTCGGGATTGGTGTCCTTGTAGGAGATCTCGTACAGGTTGTGGCCGCCGCCGCTGTACATCTTGATGTCGCGCAGCAGGTCTTCGATCAGCGCCTCGCGCGCCTGCGGGGTCGGCATCTGCACTCCGACCTTGGGGTTGTCGACCAGGCGTTCGATGCTCGGGCGCGAGATCAGCGTCCGCGCGAGCATGCCGACCATCTGGTCGATGTCGGGTTGCACGGTCAGGCCCTGGAGCAGCGGCTTGAGCATCGTCTGCGTATCGACGTAGACGCGCGCCACGACCTCGTGCCGTTCCGGGATGCGAAGCACCACGACGGCCGCCAGCACGCCGACGATCCAGGCGGCTGCGAGGCCGCTCCACCGCCGCCGCCACATCTCGCGCAGCAGTGCCAGTACTGCCTCAAGGCCGTGTTCCATCGTTCAACGACTCCCCGCCGGCATTCGCCGGCGCTCAGAACCAGCTTTGCGGAATGATCAGCACGTCGCCCGGCAGCACGTCGACGTTGGCGGAAATGTCGCCGCGCTTGACGAGGTCGCGCAGCCGCACGCCGTACTGCTTGCCGCCTTCGGCACCCCTGACCAGCACCGCACGGTTGCCGTCGGCATAGTCGGTCAGCCCGCCCACCAGGATCATCACGTCCAGCAGCGTCATGCTCTGGCGGTAGGCGATCGCCTGCGGCTTGGTCGCCTCGCCGACGACCCGGATCTGCTCGCCGTAGGGTCCCTGGAACCCGTTGACCGAGACGGTGACCACCGGTTCGCGGATGTACTTGGTCAGTGCGCGCTCGATGTCGTGCGAAAGCTCGGACGGCGTCTTGCCGATCGCGGGCAGGTCGTCGATCAGCGGAGCGGAAATGCGTCCGTCAGGCCGCACCGGGGCCGTCGCCGACAGCTCGGGATTGCGCCAGACGGTGATCGAGATGGTGTCCAGCGGCCCGATCACGTACTGATGCGGCGGCACGGCGGCGTGGAGCGGCGCCGCAGGGAAGTTGGCCGCGCACGCGAGCAGCACGGCGGTCGAGGCGAGAGCGCCTGAAAGGCGCGCGATCCGCACCGACGACAACGCGAAATCGATCTTCATTGAGTCCCCTCAGGCTGTCGCTGACTGCTTGCTGCTTACGGGAGTTCCGCGGACCGGTCTCGGGCGCCGGGCGCTGCGGTCTGCGAACGTGAACGCATTTTGGGATGAGGCGCCCTCGCGCCATGCGACGAAGATCAAGGGGGTTCCATTCGAATTCATCGCTAACGTCCTGTCCGCGTGCCGTGTACCCGCTGCCGTCTATGTCCACCAGGCGATAACGGGTACCGCCACTACGGATTGTGCGACGCACAAATCCCCCACAGCCGCTACGGCGCATCGAGCGCCGCGAAGCCTAAGAGTGCATCACTTGCTGCGGCATGGAAGCCGCCGCCGGGCGAGACGATCTCCGGTCAGGAACAGTGAGCCACCCCATCGGGACGCTCGTGGCCGGCCGGTCCTCAGCTACCGCAGATGCGACTGACACGCATTGCGCTGTGGTGCAACCGAAAAAGGTCGTATCACCTGAAAATGGTACTGAAGGTGAGGCGCATTATCACCGAAACCCAATGGCAAGCGCCCTCTATTTGCAAGTCCGATATTCACGCGCACCCCGTCAGGATTGCGTGGAATGCGATTGATATGGTTTCAAGATATTGAAATATAAAAGATTTATTGGAGTAACCGAAAGTCAATCATTCGAATAACCACGCAAAGGCGCCGCTTATCCGTTGATATCGCTCAACCGTCCGGACGACCATCCGGCCGTAATATATGTCACGCATACTTGGTATGGGTGCACATCCGAAACACCCTTTGAGTGAGTAAGGCAATTTGCCCAGGGGCGCCGAAGGCCGGACGGGAAGAATCGATGGCTCGCCACGGAGAGCAGCGGATGTGCACACATCGAATAGAAGCATTCAGCGGTCGCTCCAGTCGTTGCGGCTGAGGTTCTTATGCGGCTGATTTACGACTCCAATGTGATGGTGCGGTGCGTCAACCAGCGCCTGGTGCACATGGGAGTTGCAAGACAACGAGTTCGCGCCGGCAGCCCGGTGCGGATCTAGAAGGATGCTACGTGTCGACCCAGAAGATCGGCCACCCTGCCGCGATTGCAAGCCCCCTTCAGCCGCTAGGTGACGGAGTCCTGTACGGCGGTGGACTCGTCGTCGGCATCGCTGCCCTGCACGGCATCGGCAACGAACTGCTGAGCGACTGGGTTTCGCCGATCAACGCCTTGTTCGTCGCGAGCTTTGCCGTGTCGCTGGTCGCCGTCAACACGGCGCTGGGCCTGTACCGGGACGAGGGGCTCTCGACCGGTCAGGCCATGGCGCGCGCTCTAGGTGCGACGGCGGCCTGCGCGCTGATCTTCTATCTGGCGATCAAGGCGTTGGTGCCGTCCGCCCGCAGCGGGCAGGCCGCCGCCTTGCCGCTGGTGCTGCTGACGCTGACCGTCGCGACGCTGCGGCCGGCCTTGTACGCGCTGCGCGGCGCCGCGATCGGCGTGCGCCGCATCCTGATCGTCGGAGCGAACGCGGAGGCCGCCGCCATTCAGGCGCGCCTGGGCACCGTGAGGCGGCGGGGCGTCGAGCTGGTGGGCTTCTACGAGGCCGGCCCGATCGACCCGGCGCTTGCGGCCAGCCTGAGGACCTTCCCGCGCTCCGCGAACCTCACCTCCCTGGTGTCCCGCTGGCGGGTGAACGAGGTGATCGTCGCCGTGCGCGAGCAGCGGGGCGGCGTGCTGCCGCTGCGCGAGCTGCTCGATTGCCGCAGCCACGGCGTCCGGGTCAGGGACCAGACCGCGTTCTACGAGAACGTGTGCGGCGAGTTTCCGATCGATTCCCTGAAGGCCAGCTGGCTGATCTACGGCCAGGGCTTCGAGCAGGGCTTCGCGCGCGCGTTCGCCAAGCGCTGCCTCGACCTCGCGGCCTCCTTCGTGCTGCTGGTGCTGGCCGCGCCGATCATGCTGCTGACCGCGCTGGCGATCAGGCTCGAAAGCCCGGGAGAGGTCATCTACCGCCAGAAGCGGGTCGGCCAGAACGGTGTCCCGTTCATGGTGCTGAAATTCCGCAGCATGCGCAACGACGCCGAGCGCGACGGCGTGGCGCGCTGGGCCGTGCAGAACGACCCGCGCATCACGCGGGTCGGGCGCCTGATCCGCAAGACGCGAATCGACGAGCTGCCGCAGCTCCTCAACGTCTTTCGCGGCGAGATGAGCCTGGTGGGGCCGCGCCCCGAGCGGCCCGACTTCGTGGCGCAGCTCAAGCAGCAGGTCCGCTTCTACGACCTGCGCCACAGCGTCAAGCCTGGGCTCACGGGGTGGGCGCAGGTCCGCTACAACTATGCGGCGTCGGTCGAGGATTCGCAGCGCAAGCTGCAGTACGACCTCTTCTACGTGAAGAACCACTCGCTGCTCCTCGACCTGCGCATCCTGCTGGAGACGGTGCGGGTCGTGCTTCGCGGCGAAGGGGCGCACTAGGCGCGCCACGCCGGCTCACGGAGGCCGGGATCGGCGCAGTCGCTTGACTGCGGTCATGCTTTTCCACGCTTGCGTGGACCTCCGGTCTGCTAGGCTGCCGCTCGAACGGTTTCGCAAACACGGGAACGCATCATGACTGTCGTCGCTGTCGTCGGGCTCGGCTATGTCGGACTTCCGCTGGCCGTGGAGTTCGGCAGGAAGTTCAGGACCATCGGATTCGATCTTTCACTGGCGAAGGTCGAGGCGTACCGCCGCCATGTCGATCCGACCGGTGAGGTGAGCAGCGCCGACCTGAAGGCGGCGACACTGCTCGAGGTCACGACCGACGAGCGGCAGTTGAAGCAGGCCGATTTCGTCGTCGTCGCGGTTCCGACGCCCGTGGACGAGGCCAAGCAGCCGGACTTCAGTCCCCTGGTCGGCGCCAGCTCGGCGGTCGGGCGCAACCTCAAGCTTGGCGCCACGGTCGTCTACGAATCCACCGTGTACCCCGGGGCGACCGAGGAGGTCTGCATCCCGCTGCTGGAGCGCAACTCGAAGCTCACCTGGAAGCGCGATTTCTTCGTCGGCTATTCGCCGGAGCGCATCAACCCGGGGGACCGCGAGCACACGCTGACGCGCATCACCAAGGTCGTCTCGGGCGATACCCCCGAGACCCTGGAGAAGGTCGCGCAGACCTACGGCGCGATCATCTCGGCGGGCGTCTACCGCGCCTCCAGCATCCAGGTCGCCGAAGCCGCCAAGGTGATCGAGAACACGCAGCGCGATCTCAACATCGCGCTGATGAACGAGCTGTCGCTGATCTTCCACCGGATGGGCATCGATACGCTCGAGGTGCTGCAGGCCGCCGCCACCAAGTGGAACTTCCTGCCGTTCCGCCCCGGGCTGGTCGGCGGCCACTGCATCGGCGTGGACCCGTACTACCTGACCCACAAGGCCGACAAGCTCGGCTACCACCCGCAGGTGATCCTCGCCGGACGGCGCATCAACGACGGGATGGGACCGTACGTCGCCGAGCAGACCGTGAAAGCGATGATCCGGGCCGGCTTCCACGTGCGCGGCTGCCATGTCAATGTGCTCGGCCTCACGTTCAAGGAAAACTGCCCCGACCTGCGCAATTCGAAGGTGATCGACGTCGTGCGGGAGCTGCAGTCGTACGGCGTCAACGTGCACGTGCACGACCCGATCGCCTCGCCGGGCGAGGCGCTGCACGAGTACGGCGTGCGCCTCGAGCCTTGGGACGAGTTGCCGCGTGCCGAAGCGGTCATCGCGGCGGTGGCCCACAACGCGTTCCGGGCCGCCGGTGCTCCCGAAATGACGTCGAAACTGGTTCCCGGCGGGGTGGTAGCGGACGTCAAGTGCCAGTTCGACGCCGAGCTTCTTCGCAGCCGCGGATACGTGGTCTGGCGCCTATAGCGCCCGACGCCGCGGTTACCGGTCGGTAGCGGTGCTCCCGTCCGGTTGCCGACCGGACCTGCTGCATCCGGTCATCCGTAGTTAGCTGATCCGGCGCCGATGGCGCCGAACGACAGGGCTACTGCCCAGGCACTTCCGTGCTCTTCAACTCGCTCGAATTCCTGGTATTCGCTCCGCTCGTCATAGCGATCTACCACCTGTTGCGGCACCGGGCGCAGAACGCGTTCCTCGTGCTCGCGAGCTGCTTCTTCTATGCGAGCTGGGACTGGCGGTTCCTCTTTCCGCTGCTGTTCTCGACCACGATCGACTACGTCTGCGCCGCGAAAATGGAGGCTTCCCACGAGCGCGGGGAGCCTCAGGCGGCGCGCAAGAAGTACCTGCGCATCAGCCTGATCGCCAATCTGGGGCTGCTGGGTTTCTTCAAGTATTTCAACTTCTTCGTCGACTCGTTCCACGATCTGGTCGCGCTCTTCGGCGTCGAGCTCTCCAGGCCCGCGCTGCGCGTCATCCTCCCCATCGGCATCTCGTTCTACACCTTCCAGGCGCTCAGCTACACGATCGACGTCTATCGCGGAAAACTGCACGCGACGCGCTCGTTCTGGGACTTCTTTCTCGCCGTATTGTTCTTTCCGCACCTGGTCGCCGGGCCCATTCAGCGCGCGTCCAACCTGATCGCGCAGGTCGTCAATCCGCGCAGGACCACGCGGCTGCAGGTGGCGGAGGGGTTGCACCTGATCGCGTGGGGCTTCTTCAAGAAGGTCTACATCGCCGACGGCCTCGCCCCGATCGTCAACCGGATCTTCGGCGCGCCCGCCGCCACCGGCGGTGAGGCCGCCGCGGCGGTGATCGCCTTCGCCTTCCAGATCTACTGCGACTTCTCCGGGTATACCGACATCGCGCGTGGCGTGGCGAAGCTGATGGGCTTCGAGTTCATGCTGAACTTCAATCTCCCCTACTTCGCGACCAACCCGTCGGACTTCTGGAAGAGATGGCACATCAGCCTGTCCTCCTGGCTGCGCGACTACCTCTACGTTCCTCTCGGGGGCAACAGGTCCGGTCCGATCATGACGTACAGGAACCTGATGCTGACCATGGTCCTCGGAGGCCTGTGGCACGGGGCTGCCTGGAATTTCGTCGCGTGGGGCTTCTACCACGGCGGCCTGCTGTCCGCGCACCGGCTCGCGACGCCCGCGCTGGAGCGGGTCGGCAGGGCGGCCGACGGGGCGTTGCGCGTCCCGTGGCTCGTGGCGCGCATCGCCGCGATGTTCGCGCTGACCTGCTACGGCTGGCTGCTCTTTCGGGCCCACTCGTATCATCAAATCGCAGCCATGACGATGGCGCTGACGAACCCGTTCGACGGCGTGCCGGGCGAAACCTTCCGGCAGATCGCGACGCTCGCCGCGCCGCTGGTCGTCGCGCAGATCGTGCAGTACACGACGGGACGCCTGGACTTCATGCGGCAGCCCTGGCTGCCGCGCACGGCGCGGGCGGGACTCTACGCTTCGATGCTGTATTGCATCGTCTTCCTGGGAGCGGCGCCCCAGGCCTTCGTGTACTTCCAGTTCTGATGCGCATGCCGATCAACGCGCGCTCGCTCGCCGCCGGCCTGTGGCTGGCCTTCGTCTTCGGGTTCACGCTCGAGGTTGCGGCGCGCCTCGAGGACTGGCACCGCTACGACGCGCCGCTGCTGGGAAGCTACGACTTCGATCGCCTGTTCCGCCTCACCGACCAGGGCGTGCGGGGCGTGCCGCACGCGAGGTACATGCGCTGGAAGCTGAATGCGCTCGGCCTGCATGGGCCGGAGCTGCGGCCCGACGAGGGCCAGACGAGGATCGTCGTGTACGGGGCGTCGGAGTCGTTCGGAATCTACGAGGACGAGGGCCGCGAGTTCCCGCGCGCCCTCGAGAGCGATCTGAATTCCGCGTTTTCGGCGGCGCGATTCGAGGTCGTCAATGCGGGCATCCCGGGCATGCGCGTCGGATCCGGCACCCTTCTTCTCCGCGAGCTCGGGACGCAGCTGCATCCTCGCGTCGCGGTGATCTACGCGACCCCAACTCACTACATCGGGGTCCGGCGCCCTTATTGCGGGCGGCCGCCCGGCTTCGCCGCTCCTGAAAGCGACGGCGGAACCCGCTTGCGGATCGTCGACAAGCTCAGGGAGACCGTCAAGCGGGTGCTGCCGCCCGAAGTGATGACCGAGGCGCGCAAGGCCTCGATCGCGTGGCAGGTCCGTCATTCGGCCGTGATCGATCGCGCCGCGTCGGAAAGCATCGCCGCGATGGAAGCGGACCTCGGGTGCGCGGTGCGCGCGGCGCGCGAAGCCGGGATGACGCCGATCCTCGTGACGCATGCGAACCGCTTCGGGCCGGTTGCCCGGCCCGGCGACGACATCTGGCTGACCGGCTGGCGCAACCAGTATCCGGAGATGCAGGAAGGCGGCTTCCTGGACCTCGAGAATCGCGCCAACGCGATCACCCGGGAGGTCGCGAATGCCGAGCGCGTGATGCTCGTCGATGCGGCGGAAGCGCTCGGCGGCAGGTCGGCGCTTTTCGCCGACCACGCCCATTTCAACAACGACGGGGCGGCGGCCATGGGAGCGCTGCTGGCTCCGGCGGTGCTGGCCGCATCGGGAGCGCGCTGACATGGAGTTCCCTGCTCGTGCCGCCCGCCGGTCAGGGCACTTCATCCCGATGTGCGCGAAGGTAAGATCTGGCCGCTCCGTCGCATTTGCCGCCGGACGCTTCGAAGTCGACGGGTGTTCTTCGCCATGGCACCGATGAATCTCCCTACGTCCGCCGCAAGACGCGCGGCCGTACGCAAGCTGATCGCGTTGTTCGCCGGGTGTGCGTTCGGCTGGTGCACGCCATCCCGGGCGATGGCAAGCGGCGGCTGGGTGCTGCGCCCGGACGATCGATGATCGTCGAGAGCCCGGAGCGCGGACGGGCGCTCTACGACGTCTGCGTGTTCGGTGCAGGCCCGGCGGGGATCACGGTGGCCCGCGCGCTCGATACGGGGCTGCGGGTCGCCCTGGTCGAGGCGGGCGGCGCTGAACCTTCCGCGGACTCGCAGGGTTTCTACGAGGGCCAGACCCTCGGCGACCCGCTCTACGATCTTTCGACGGCCCGCCTCAGGTGTTTCGGCGGCACGAGCGGGCACTGGTCGGGCTGGTGCCGCCCGCTCGACGACGTCGACTTCTCGGCGAAGGACGATCCGATCGAGGCCTGGCCGATGGGCAGGGCGCAGCTGGATCCCTTCCTCTCGGAGGCCTGCTCGATACTGGACGTCGCCAACACCTTTCCGCGCGCCGGTTTCGGCAAGTCCTTCGACGAGATCACGTTCCAGATCTCGCCGACGAGATTCCGCGACAAGTATTTCGAGGCGATCCGCGCGTCGTCGAACATCGATCTCATGCTCGACACCGCGCTGTTCTGTCTTTTCAAGCACGGCGCGGAGCGGATCTCCAGCGCAACGGTCAAGACGAAGTCGGGACGCACCGCGCAGATCAGGGCGCGCGTCTACGTGCTCGCCACCGGCGGCATCGAAAATTCGCGCCTGCTGCTGTTCTCGAACCAGGTCCACCACGGGCGGCTGTTCGGGCCTCTCCCCATCGGCCAGTACTGGATGGAGCACCCGACGTTCGCGCTCGGCGACGCGCTGATCTGGGGCCGGTTCCCGGATGAAGTGCCGGTCCAGCGCGACACGCTCGACGGCCAGGTCGTGGTCGCCCCCCGCGCGGAATTTCTTCGCGCCGAGCGGATCGGCAACATCGGGCTGCGCCTGAACACCCTGAGCTACAGCAGTTCGAGCAAGCGGGAACTGCTCGGCTCGTTGCTTTCCCACGCCCCGAAGCTCGGCCGCCTGCTGCTGGACCGGGAGATCTCCATCGCGCACAAGGCATTGGTCGGGGCCTGGGAACAGCCACCCGAGAAGGAGAACGCGATCACGCTGACGAATCGGCAGGACGCGTTCGGGATGCCGCGCGTGAGGCTCGCGTGGCGCAAGGGCGAGCGCGTCTATCGGACTGCCCGCGTCGCCGCGCTGGCGCTCGCGGGCGAGATGGCTTCCAGCGACAGTGGCCGGCTGCGCATCGCCTCTTGGCTCCTCGACTCCTCTCCGTCTCCTGAGGACGACTGGATCGGCGGCCGGCACCACATGGGCGGGACCCGGATGGCAGTGTCACCCGCAGAGGGCGTGGTGGACGGCGATGCACGCGTCTTTGGTACGAGCAACCTGTACATCGCCGGCTCGTCCGTGTTCCCCAGCAGCGGCCATGCCAATCCGACGCTCACGCTGGTGCAGCTGTCGTTGCGTCTTGCGAAACTGCTGAACAGCGAGCTCGGGCGCCTTGCACACGGCGTGTGATACCGATCAACCGCCACGGAGCGCGAGCGGCTAGTCTTTCAACCGAAGCGGGTTTCGAATGATTCGAAGGGGGGTCTTGTGTCTTCATGGGTGTGCCTGACGCGTCCCGCGCCGGGCTCGAGTTGCGCCGGGGACCGATCGCGATGAACGAGCATCTCGTCAGCGTCATCATCCCGACCTACAACCGGGCGTACTGCATCGAGCGCGCGATCGACAGCGCGGCGGCGCAGACGCATCGCGAGCTCGAGATCCTCGTCGTCGACGACGGATCGACCGACGGTACCGACGAGCTGATCAGACGTCGCTATGCGGCCGATCCCCGCGTGCGATGCATCCGCCAGCCCAATAGCGGGGTCTCCGGCGCGCGCAACACCGGACTGCGCGCCGCACGGGGCGAGTACGTCGCGCTGCTCGACTCCGACGACAGCTGGAAGCCATGGAAGCTCGAACTTCAGCTGCGTTGCCTTTCCCGCGTCCCGCAAGCCGGCATGATCTGGACCGACATGGAGGCTTTCGACTCGAGCGGAAAGCTCGTCAGCGAACGGTATCTGCGCAGGATGTATTCGGCTTACCGGTGGTTCACCGCGGAAACGCTCTTCACCGAATCGGCGCCGGCTGCCGCGCTTTGCCCTGATCTCGGCCCGGCCAAGGGCGCGACCCTGTACTGGGGCGACATCTTCTCTCCGATGGTGATGGGCAACCTGGTGCACACGTCGACCGTGCTGATACGGCGCTCGCGCCAGCAGGCGGTGGGCGGGTTCAACGAACAATTGAAATACTCGGGCGAGGACTACGAGTTCCACCTTCGCACCTGCCGCCAGGGGCCCGTGGCGTTCGTCGACGTCGCCAGCATCGAATACCGGGTCGGGGCGGACGACCAGCTCACGCACGACCGGCACGAAATCGACAATGCCCGCAACGTCGTGACCACTGTCGCGCCGGTGATCGAACTCGAGCGCGACCGCATCAAGCTTCCGCCGGCGATGCTGGCGACCCGGCAGGCGGCGATCAACGCGCGCCTGGGCCGGGCCGAACTCGATGCCGGCGACCGGCGCGGCGCCCGGCGCCACCTGTTCGCCAGCCTTCGGCACCGTCCGGCGCAGCCGCGCGTGGCGGTCTTCTTCGGGTTCGCCTGCGCGCCCGGCTTCGCCTACCCGCTGGCCCGGCGTTTGGTGCGCGCCGTCAAGCGCCTTGCCGGCCTGAAAGGGCCGCACCACGCGTTCGCGAACGGGGCTCGGAGCCCGTCGTGATGCAGATCGAGCTGATCACGTCCGCGGACGGATTCGAGGCGCTGCGGGCCGACTGGGACGCTCTTCTCGCCGGCTGCGACCCGGTCAGTCCGTTTCTCACCTGGGACTGGCAGTTCCTCTGGTGGCGCCACTACGGCGGGGGACAGGCATTGCGGATCGTGGCCGCGCGCGACGACGGCCGTCTGGTCGGCGTGCTGCCCCTGTACGTGCAACGGCTGCGCGCCTTGCGCGGTCTGCTGCCCTTGCGCGTGCTTCGGCCTGTCGGCACCGGCGGCGACACGACACCCGATTACCTCGATCCGCTCATGCTGCCGTCGCACTCGGACGTGCTGCCGAACGAGCTCGCGCGCTTCGTAGCCGAGTGCACCGGTCCCTGGGACGAGCTTCTGATGTCGGACCTGCGGGCACAGGGGCCACTGCGGGGGGCCCTGGAAGTTGCCTGCGCGGCGCGCGGCTGGCCCACCATGACTTCGAGGTCGGCCCAGATTTCGTACGTTTCCCTGCCGCCGACATGGGACGAGTACCTGCAGTCGGTCAGCCGCGAGCGCCGTTACAAGATCCGTTCGGCGCGCCGCAAGTTCGAGGAAGCGCCTGGCGCGCGGTTCTACGTCTGGAGCGACGGCGATCGTCTGGATGAGGCGATCGACCGCCTGGTCGAGCTGCACCACCTGCGCTGGAAGGACCGCGGCGAGCGCCACGCGTTCTCCTCCAATGCATACAGGGATTTCCACCGCGCGCTGATGCACGCCTTCTGGCAGCGGGGCCGGCTGACGCTCTACTGCCTCGAGCTCGGCGGCCGTATCGCCATGATGTTCTACTGCTATCGCCTGCGCGACGTCACCTATCATTTCCAGACCGGATTCGACCCCGCCATTTCCAGGCTCCGCCCGGGCCATGTCATGATGGGATACCTGATCGAGCAGGCGATCGCGTCGGGCGATCGCGAATTCGACATGCTGCGCGGGCAATACGACTTCAAGGCGGACTATGCATCCGGCACGCGCGAGACGTATTCGATCGCGGCGGCGCGGTCGAATCTCGCGCGGCTGGCCCGCCGTGCCCGCGTGGCGCGTGCCGGTGCGCTGGAGCTGAGGTCCAGGCTGGGCGCTGCCGTTGGCGCGCCAGCCGAAGCGGGGCCCCAACCCGCGGAGATGAGCGCGCACGGCCCGGGGGCTGCGCTGTGGCAGCCGTGACGCACAATCCCGGCATCGAGCTTCCAGTCGGCGCCGGCCAGCGCCGCTGGCTCGTCACCGGCGCCGCCGGCTTCATCGGCTCGCATCTGCTGGAGACGCTGCTGCGCCTGAACCAGCAGGTCGTCGGCCTGGACAACTTCGCCACCGGTCACCGTTCCAACCTGGAACAAGTGCAGGCGCTTGTCGGCCCGGCGGCCTGGGCGCGCCACCGCTTCATCGAAGGAGACGTCGCAGACCCGGCGACGTGCCAGGCCGCCTGCGCGGGCGTCGACCTCGTGCTGCACCAGGCCGCCCTGGGCTCGGTGCCGCGCTCGCTCGACGATCCGCAGGCCACCCACCGCTCCAACGTGACGGGTTTCCTGAACCTGCTGGTCGCCGCGCGCGATGCGGGCGTGGCGCGCTTCGTTTACGCGGCGTCCAGTTCCACCTACGGCGACCACCCCGGCCTGCCCAAGGTCGAGGACACGATCGGCCGGCCACTGTCGCCGTATGCGGCAACCAAGCTCTTCAACGAGATCTATGCCGAGGTGTTCGGCCGCTGCTATGGCACGCCCACGATCGGGCTGCGCTACTTCAACGTGTTCGGCCCGCGCCAGGATCCCGATGGGCCGTACGCGGCGGTGATCCCGCGCTGGGCGGCCTCCATCATCGCCGGCGAGCCGTGCGTCATCAACGGCGACGGCGAGACTTCACGCGACTTCTGCTACGTCGCCAACGCGGTGCAGGCGAACCTGCGGGCGGCGCTGGTCGAGGATCCGGCGGCGATTGGACAGGTCTACAACGTCGCCGTGGGCGGCCGCACGACGCTCAACCAGCTGCACGCGCTGCTCGCGGCGGCGCTGCAGGGCTTGCGCCCCGGCCTGACCGTGGCGGCGCCGCGTCATGCGCCGTTTCGTGCCGGCGATGTGCGCCATTCGGAAGCCGACATCGGCAAAGCGCAGCGATTACTCGGGTACCGGCCCACCCACGACCTGGGG
Organism: uncultured Burkholderiaceae bacterium; assembly: GCA_964512305.1. GTDB lineage: Bacteria > Pseudomonadota > Gammaproteobacteria > Burkholderiales > Burkholderiaceae_F > CAZEIW01. The sequence continues at coordinate 23,160 of CAZEIW010000127.1, forward strand.
GCCGGTCTGCAGGAAGCGGCGCCGTGGTACCTGGCGCGCGCGCAATCGGCCGGCTAGTGCCAGGCCTCGAACTTGAAGGTCCGGCCGCAGCGGGTGCAGCACCAGACCGCGCTTTGATCCGGCTCGAGGATCGGCTTCGGCTCGAAATCGTGATCGCAGCTGTCGTCGCCGCCGCTGGCGCGCATCGAGTGCAGGCGATAGGCGCTGGAGTCGAGATGGATCTTGCGCGCGGGCGGCGGGCGCTTGTCGCCCGGAGTTCGTAGCTGGATCGTGCGTTGATTCGTCGTGTTCATGGGCCACCTCCTGCTACGTGGGCGTCGCTCCGTCCGGTTGCCATCCCATTGATGCGGATCAAACAACCTGCAAGACGGACTTGACAGCTCCCACGGAACATGGCCTCACTATGCGCCCACGATTCCCGGCCCGCAACGGGATTTTTCTCAATGTCCGGGCGAAATAAGTCACACGCGGGGCCAGGCTGAGTTACCGCGCGATCGGAGTCCACGGTAGCGTTCTGCGGGTCCTCACCCCGGCTTTCAGGATCCGATCGGGGTTGCTCCTACCCACCCCCACGGGACCGCCCTACTCGGCGATGGCCCAGTCCAGCGCCTCGTCCGCGCCCAGCGCCATGATCGACCCGCCTTCGTAGCGAACCTCGTCGGCGCGAGGCGACCGCTGCCGGACCAGCGTGATCGTCTCCGAGTTGCGCGGCAGCCCGTAGAAGTCGGCGCCGTGGAAGCTCGCGAACGCCTCGAGGCGGTCGAGCGCGCCCGCCTCGTCGAACGTCTGCGCATACATCTCGAGCGCGGAGGGCGCGGTGAAGCAGCCGGCGCAGCCGCAGGCGCTCTCCTTGTCGCCCTTCGGGTGCGGCGCGCTGTCGGTGCCGAGGAAGAAGCGCGGGCTGCCGCTGACAGCCGCCCGCAACAGCGCCTGGCGGTGCGTCTCGCGCTTGAGCACCGGCAGACAATAAAAATGCGGGCGGATCGCGGCCGCTCCGGCCGGCGTGACGAACATCGCGTTGCGGCTGTAGCGCAGGTGGTGGGCGGTGATCGTGGCCGCGATGCGCCCGTCGGCCTGGCGCACGTACTGCACCGCCTCGGCGGTCGTGACGTGCTCGAACACGACCCGCAGCGCGGGAAAGTCGCGCCTCAGCGGCACCATGACCTCGTCGATGAACGCGCGCTCCCGGTCGAACACGTCGATGGCGGAGCGCGTGACCTCGCCATGCACCAGCAGCGGCAGGTCGACCGCCTGCATCGCCTCGAGCGCGCGCGCGCACGCCGACAGCCGGGTCACCCCGGCATCGGAATTCGTCGTCGCACCGGCCGGATACAGCTTGACGCCGTGGACCATGCCCGAGTCCTTCGCGTGCCGGATCTCGTCCGGCGGCGTGTTATCGGTCAGGTACAGAGTCATCAGCGGCTCGAACGCCGTGCCGGGGGCGAGCGCCGCGACGATGCGGTCCCGGTACGCGGTGGCGGCCGCTACGGTGGTTACGGGCGGCCGGAGGTTCGGCATCACGATCGCGCGCGCGAAGCGGCGCGCCGTCGCTGGGAGGACGGCGGCCATCAATGCGCCGTCGCGTAGGTGCAGGTGCCAGTCGTCGGGGCGGGTGAGGGTTAGGGTTTGGGGCAAGGGGTCTCCTGCGCGGGGGGCATTATCGCCCGCTCCCCCCTCACCCCCGCCCCTCTCCCCGTGGGGGAGAGGGGAGATCGACTGGTGTTGAGCCTGCTTGACTATTTCAGGATGCGCAGCAGGTTGTGGTGGGAATCGGTGAAGGTCGGAAGGTCGGGGCGCTCGTCGATCGCGACTGCGGCCTCGGCGATCCGCGGCCGGGCCAGCAGGCGGCGGTCGCGCGTGACCAGGATCTGGTCGGTCGACGACAGCCAGGGATCGGCGCCGTCGCGCGAGCCTGGGCTGTCGGACACCAGCACCGCCTGCATGCCGAATTCGGAGGCCAGCCGCCTGACCACCGGCATCAGGTCGATGAAGCGGTTGGTCGCCTGGAAGACGATGACGCCGTCGGGCGCCAGGTGCCTCACGTACTGCGCCATCGCCTCGCGCGTCAGCAGGTGCATCGGAATCGAGTCGCCGGCGAACGCGTCGATACCGAGCACATCGTAGCGGCGCGGCGCCTCGCGCTCCAGGCTCAGCCGGCCATCGCCGAGAACGACCTCGGTCGCGGCGGGGGTGTCGCGCAGGTACGAGAATTCCCGCCGCTCGACGTCAATCACGCGCGGGCTGATCTCGTAGAACGTGATGCGGTCGCCGGCGCGCCCGTAGGCCGCCAGGACGCCGGCGCCCAGGCCGATGACGCCGACCCGCCGCGGCCCCGGGCGCGCCTCGTTCAGCGCCGCGAACACCCGTCCGTAGCCCGAGGTCGGACCGAAGTAGTCGCTGGCGCGGTTGCGGTTGGCGTCTCCGAGCAGCTGGCCACCGTGCATGATCGCGCCGTGGTACATGACACGGTACGGCACCGGGTTTGCGCGGTCGCGCACCCTCACCACGCCGTAGAAGTCCCGCTCCATCACCCGCAGATCGGCCGTGTACTCGCGCGCGCCGCGCCACGCGAAAACGGCGGTGGCAGCCAGCACGAGCAGGCAGGCGGACAGCGCCAGGCGCGGCGCGCTGCCACCGCCGGCGCGAACCAGCGCCGACAGCCGCACGCACAGCAGCACAGCCAGAGCGACCAGCGCGATGTCGAGCTCGAAGTACCCGGGCAGCGCCGCAGGCGCGACCAGCGCCACCAGGATCGAGCCGATCGCGCCGCCGAGCGAGATCATCAGGTAGAAGCGCGTGAGGTGGCGGGGATCGGGCTTCAGGCGCACGAGCTCGCCGTGGCAGACCATGCACGCGACGAACAGCCCGGCGAAGAACAGCGGCGCGGCGAGCTTCAGGTCGAGCGACGGGATCTTGTACGCCATCCAGGGCAGCCCGAGCGCCAGCAGCGGCACGAACACCCGGCGCCGGTACCAGCGCGGGTGGTCGAAGCACAGGATGAACGTGATCAGGTACAGCGACAGCGGCAGGATCCACAGGAAGGGGACGCTCGCCACGTTCTGGGTCACGTGATTGGTCACCGCCAGCAGCATCGCCGATCCCATCGCCGACAGCGCTACCCACTGCAGCTGCGCGCCTGCGCCCGGCCGGGCGCCCGGAACCGGCGTCGAACCGGGGACCGGCATCGCACCGGGCGCCGCCGGTTGAGGCTCCGGCGGTTCGCTGCCGGTACGCCACGCGGTCCAGGCCGTCGCCGCGCAGGCGAGCGCGAACAACGCGTACAGGATCGACCATCCGTTGCCGAGGCTCGGCAGGTCGAACCAGGGCTCGAGGAGCGACGGGTACGCGAGCAGCGCCAGCAGCGAGGCGAGGTTCGACAGCGCGAACAGCCGGTACGGCACCGCCTGGCGGAAGCGCCGCCAGTACCACGCCTGAACCAGCGGCGTCGTGGTCGACAGCAGGAAGTAGGGCAGGCCGATCGTCGCCGTCAGCAGCAGCAGGATGCGGCCGATCGGCTGATCGGGTCCGTCCGGCTTCCAGCCGTCGCCGGGCAGGATCGGCAGCACGGCGAGGGAGGCCAGCAGCAGCGCCAGGTGCGCGGCGATCTGCCGCCGCGGCCCGAGGCGCGCCCCGAGGTCGACGTAGGCGTAGCCGGCCAGCAGGGCGGTCTGGAAGAACACCAGGCAGGTCGTCCAGACCGCGGCGGAACCGCCGAACCACGGCAGGATCCTGTTGGCGATGATGGGCTGGAGCAGGAAGAGGAGGAAGGCGGAGAGGAAGACGGTCGCGGCGTAGGGCAGCACGGCGAGGGACGGTCGTCCGGCGGACGCGGCGGTGGCGGGGGCGGCGGCACTCATGAGGGGAAGGGAGAAGAAGGGACTGGGCGTGACTCCCCTCTCCCGCTAGCGGG
>CAZEIW010000128.1:0-33666 GCA_964512305.1 uncultured Burkholderiaceae bacterium
CGTGTGATTTTCCCGCCGGCCCCCCCCCCCACTCCCCCCCCCCCCCGGGGGCGGGGTGGGGGGGGGGGGGGGGCGCCCCCCCGCGCTCGAAGCTTCGCTCCGCACCCTCACCCCCACCCCTCTCCCGCATGGCGGGAGAGGGGATCCTTGGCATGCGCAGCAGAAGCAGCAGCCTCACTCTTCGATCGACGCCGTCGTATACACCTGCTGCGCGTCGTCGAGGTCTTCGAGCGCATCGAGCAGCCGCCGCATCTTCTCCGCGTCCTCGCCGCGCAGCTCGATCTCGTTGAGCGGCTTCATCGTGATCTCCGCCACCTCCGGCTTCAGCCCGGCGCGCTCGAATGCCTGGCGCACGGCGTCGAAGTCCGCCGGCGCGCAGATCGCTTCGATCGAACCGTCGTCGTTGGCATCGACGTCCTCGGCGCCCGCGTCGAGCGCCGCGTCCATCACGCGCTCTTCGCTCGTGCCCGGCGCGAAGATGAACTGCCCGCAATGCCGGAACTGGTACGCGACCGACCCGTCGGTGCCGAGGTTGCCGCCGTGCTTGCTGAAGGCGTGCCGCACTTCGGCCACCGTCCGCGTGCGGTTGTCGGTCATGCAGTCGACGATCACGGCCGCTCCGCCGATGCCGTAGCCCTCGTAGCGCACCTCCTCGTAGCTCGCGCCCTCGAGCTTGCCGCTGCCGCGCTGGATGGCCTTGTTGACGGTGTCCTTGGGTACGTTGGCTGCCGAGGCCTTTTCCAGGGCCAGCCGCAATCGCGAGTTGCTGGCCGGGTCGTTGCCTTCGCGCGCCCCGACGGTGATCTCCCGGATGACCTTGGTCCAGAGCTGCCCGCGCTTGGCGTCCTGGCGGTTCTTTCGGTGCTGGATGTTGGCCCACTTGGAATGCCCGGCCATGGCACGCTTCCTCGCCCGGACTCTCCGGGCCATGTTGCGCCGCCGCGCGAACGGCGTTCGGCCGCCGCTGCACGGGGCATGCTGGTCAACTGGTCGTGAAGGGCGGCGAGTCTAGCACCCGGGATGCCGAAGGCAGCCCGGATCAGTGCTTCGCCGCCTCCGACTCGGGCGCCGTGGCGCCCGCCGGAGTCCAGGCGACCCCGCGCCGCTTGGCCATCGCCGCGCCGATCTGCCCGAGGTCTTTCGCCGTCAGCATGCGCTTGAGCGCCGGACCGATCACGTCCTCCTCGACCGCCAGATGGGTCCGGTAGTGGCTGACGAAGAGCGCGATCGACGCATCGTCGAGTTCCGCGGCCGAGCCGTTCTCGACCTGCTGCATCATGTTGCGGATGCTCGACCACAGTCGCGCGATCTCCTGATGCTCGGCCTTGAGCGTCGCGATCGCGCTGGCGATCCGCTCGGCGGCGACCGAGCCGGGCTTGCCCGATGCGCGCGCCAGCAGGCGCGGGAACAGATCGTTCTCCTCGTCCTCGTGGTGGCGTGGCGAGGCGTCGTCGAAGTAGCGCCGGATCGAGGTGGCGGTCACGCGCGCGCTCTCGTCGGCGCCGTGCTCGCGGACGTGACCGATCAGCCGGATCAACAGCTCGTTCATCCGGAGCACGCGCTCATGGCAGGCTTCCCACAGCGCCACGGGCTGGTCGAATCCCGCTATCGGGTTCCCGAATTCGATGTTGGCCGGCACGGCTTCCCTATCTCGAGGCTGGCGATCATGTCCCACCCTAACGCAATGTCGGCCGAGCGCCGATGATCTGCGACAAGGCGAGCCGCTACCGCGGGCCGGGTTTCATGCTACCTGCAACCCGGTAGAGACCGGGCGCGGATCCTTTCCGCGACCGAATGATACGCAGGCAGAGGTATCGTGGAATTGCGCCTGGGACAGGCGCGCGGGGGGCCAGGGGCTGTGGGTGACCGCGGCGGCCACGATGTACGCATAGATCCCCATCGCCGCCAGCATCGCGAGCGTCCGCCCCCGCCGGGTCTTGCCGCGGCGCAGCGCGAACGAGCCGCAGACGACGTACAGCGGCAGGGCCAGGATCTTGGCCATCAGCCAGGGCTGCTCCAGCGGCGACAGGCGCAGCGTCGCCGCCAGCGCGATCGCGGAGGCCAGCAGCACCGTATCGATCACGTGCGGCGCGATCCGCACCAACCGGGTGCCCAGAAGCGGCGAGCCGGCCAGCGCTAGGGCCGACCGGGCCAGAAAGCCGGCGCCGGTCAGCGCGACACAGCCGACATGGATGTCCTTGAGCAGCGCGGCCCAGTTCACGATCTGCCTCGAGGAGAAGACTCTTGTAACCAGCACTCGCGGGCGGCGAGTGCTGCATTGCTCTTTCTCATGACTTTTCGCACCATGGTGGCAGGCGTTTTGCTTGGATGATGGGTACTGAAGCTCGTTGCGGAACAGGGGCGCGCTCGCGGAAGTCGAACCAGCGAATGGGGCCCGATCATAGGGGCGGCATTTCGGCGCCGACAGGGGAAGACGGATGAACGCGCAAACCACTTTACCGGCGCCGCTGAAGAACACGATCTCGATCGCCGGGTTCAAGGACGTCTACCGCGTGCCGGAAGTCGAGCGTGCGCTGAGCGACCTGCAGGAGCTCGGCAGCGGCGCGAGCGAGGCCCTGCGCGCCACCTACACGCGGATGATCCGGGCCGGCGGCCAGCGCTTCACGATCAAGCCGTCGGCGCTGCCCGATCTGGACCAGCTGATCGAGGAGCTGCCGAACTTCGAGGAGCCGCTGGAAGACATCCGGCGCCAGCTCGCCCTGTGCCTGTCGAGCGACGATGCGCTGGACCTCGAGCCGATGCTGCTGCTCGGCGATCCGGGCATCGGCAAGACGCACTTCGCGCGCAGGCTCGCAAAGCTGCTCGGCACCGGGCACGAGTACGTGGCCATGAGCTCGCTGACGGCGGGCTGGATCCTGTCGGGCGCGTCGGCCCAGTGGAAGAACGCCAGGCCGGGCAAGGTGTTCGAGGCACTGGTCAACGGCGATTTCGCCAATCCCCTGATCGTGATCGACGAGATCGACAAGGCCGGCGGCGATCACCAGTACGACCCGCTCGGCAGCCTGTACACGCTTCTCGAGCGCGATACGGCGCGCCAGTTCATCGACGAGTTCGTCGAAGTGCCCATCGACGCCTCCGACGTGGTCTGGGTCGCGACCGCCAACGATGCGCGTTCGATCCCCGAGCCGATCCTGAACCGCGTCAACGTCTACGAGATCGATCCGCCGGACGACGAGGGCTCGCGCCGCATCGCGGCCAGCATCTACCGCGAGCTGCGCGCCGAGCACAGCTGGGGACGGCAGTTTCCCGAGCAGCTCGGCGACGAGGCTGTCGAGCGCCTGGCGCGCCTGAAGCCGCGCGAGATGCGCCGCGTGCTGATCGCGGCGTTCGGCAACGCCAAGCTGGACGGGCGGCAGGAAGTCCTGGCCGCGGACGTGAGCGAGGACCGGATCGCCCGCAAAGCGAGGATCGGGTTCTAGCTTCGGCCTAGTCTCCGGCCGGCTTGCGGTAGGCCTCTTCCACGCGGCGGTACACGGGTCCCCACAGCGGGTGCCCGATCTCGGACGCCGACAGCCTGAAATCCGGGTCGGCACGGAACGCGCTGAGAAAGCTGCGCTCGCAGTCGGCTGGCCGGTTGAAGGCGCAGGCGATGAAGGCGAGGTATTTGAACGCGACCGCGGTATCGTGCTTGTCCTGCAGCCCGGTCAGCAGGGCGGAACGAAACGCGTCTTCGGCGCGATCGAACGAGCCGTCCTCGTACAGGCGCATGCCGTCGATCAGTGCGCGCTCGGCCGGGCGCTGATAGGCCGCGGCGATGCTCGCGGTCGGTGGCGGCGCCGGGGGTGGTGTCTCGCATCCGGCCAGCAGCGCGATCGCGGCCATGGCCGCGATCGCTTCGCCCCGCCTGCAGGCACTGCGCCGGTCGTGGAAAGCGGCGGTCACGGCGTGAAGCTATGGCTGACCGTCACGGACTCGCGTGCGTGCACGTCGACCTCGGCGCTCCAGGTGCCGCGGGCCGCGCCCGGGCCGGCGCCCGCGTAACGCAACTCGATCTGATGCCGCCCCGCCGGCAGCGGCAGCTGCGTCAGCGGCGGCGACACGCCGGTCGCCTTGCCGTCGACGAACACCTCGCCCCAAGGCTGGACCTGGAGCTCGACCATGCCGGACGGGCGGTCTGCCGCGGTGGCCGGCCGGGTCTCGGGCGCTGGTCCAGCCGCTGCAGGCTGCGCCGCCGCGGCCGCGCCGGCGCCGGGTGAGCGGATCTCCGGGTGACGCAGGTTGCCGAGGATCACGCCGAGAATCAGCCCGAACGCCAGCAGCGCGCCGGCCGCCGACAGCGGCAACCGGTAGCGCCTTGCCCATGGACGCAGCGGGTCGAGCAGGCGGTGCAGCCAGGCGCTGGCGGCGGCCGCGGGCCGCGCCGCCGAAGCCGGCGGCGGCGCCGCCGGCGAAGCCGGCCGCACTTCGATCTTCGGGCCGGGAGGCGCCGACAGCGGGATGCCGAGCGTGCTCGGCGCGACGTTCTCGGTGCGCTCGTTCCAGATGAACGAGGTCAGGGCGTCGCGCAGCACGCCGGCCGTGCGGGGAAGCGTCACCGAGCGCGGGTCGAGCGCGTCGTCGACGAGGCGGGCGAGCGCTGCCGGCGTGTCGGGCCGTACGCGCTGGACCGCGGGCGGCCAGTCCGCCGATTCCGTCCCGCGCGCGGGCGGCTCGGGCGGCGCGCGCCCGGTCAGCATCATGTAGAGCAGCACCGCGACGCTGCGCACGTCCAGGCGGCGCGTCTCGTCGGTGATTTCGTTGTCGAAATAGGGCAGCAGCCGGTGCGTGCGCGCGAGCGCTTCGTCGCCGCTGCCGCCGTCGTCGACCCAGCCGCCGAACCCTGCCACCTTGGGGGACCCATCGGCGAGCAGGAACACGTGCTGCGGCCTGAGATGGCCGTGTGCGACGCCCTGCAGGTGCGCGTATTCGAGCGCGTCGGCGATCCTCGCGGCGATGCTGGCGCAGTGGACGAACGCGGGGCGCAGCCCGCTTGCCAGCAGCTCGTGCAGGGGACGGCCGGCGACCCGCTCGATCACCAGGAAGCCGAACTCGTGGCTCAGCCCGGCATCGAACACCGTGACGATATGAGGGTGGTGAAGGCGCCCCGCGGCCTGCGCCTGGCGCACGAACGCCTGCTCGATCCGGCGCCTTTCGTCGGCGGGGACCGGCGGCCCGGCTGGCATCAACTGCACCGCTTTGACCACCAGCTCCCGGTTCATCACCGGATCGACGGCCGCGTATGAGACGCTATGCCGGTCGCGCCGCAGTTCGCGCAGGATCGTGTAGCGGCCGATGACCTTCAGTTTCGACGACAGCGCTTCAGCCATGGTGTTGGAATTATGGCGCCGGCGCCGCTGCCCCCGCAGCGTGCGCCGCCAGGCGGATAGTCGCATGATGCACCGGCCGGGGGAGCCCCTCGGCCGACCGGCTGTCCCGCAGCCACGCTAGAACCGATGCTGCAGCGCCAGTGTCTGCCCGGGCTCGATCGCGACTTCCGCAACGAACGGCGATGCATCGCCGTTGCGGACCACGATCGTGTGCGCCCCGGCCGCGAGGCTCAGATGGGTCAGCGGCGGCGAAACGCCCAGACGGGCGTTGTCGACGAAGACTTCGCCCCACGGCACGATCGCGAGCGTGACCGTCCCGGGCGCTGCCGGCTCCGCAACCGCGACCGCGGGCGCAGCGGCCGCCGGCGCGGGGCCGGCGTTCTTCTTCCGCGCGGCGTTGGTGGCCGCCTGCTTGGCGTCGGCACGCTCGGCCGGACGCGCGGGGTGCGCCGGCCGCGGCGCGGCCGTGGGCGCGGCGCGGGCTTCCGGGGCGGGCTCCTGTGCCGTCGGCGCCTCGCTGGGCGGGGCCGGCGGCACGACCGGCGCCTGGTGGCCGGACAGCGCGATGAGCCCCGCCACCAGCAGCCCGATCAGCGCCACGCCCCCGGGCAGCAGGTAGGCGCGCGCCGGCTCCGGGATGGGCAGTCGCGGCTTGGGAGTCGGCGGCCGGGGTTGGGGCACCGGCTCGCCGTTGGCAAACGCAGCCAGGTCGTTGCGCAGCGCGCCGGCGGTCTGGTAGCGGTCGGCCGGATCCTTGGAGAGCGCGCGCGTGACGATGTCGATCAGAGCCTGCGGCACGTCGCGCCGCGTCGTCGGGATCGGCTGCGGCTCCTGGCTGGTCACGGCCGCCAGCGTGTCCTCGACCGCGCCGCCGTCGAAGGCGCGCCGGCCGGTCAGCGATTCGTACAGGATCGCGCCGATCGAGAAGACGTCGCTGCGCGCGTCCAGCGTCTTGCCCAGCGCCTGCTCGGGCGACATGTAGTTCGGCGTGCCGATGAGCTGCCGCTTCTCGCCGCCGCGGTCCTGGCCGCGCTGCGCCAGCGCGACGCCGAAATCGAGCACCTTCGGCTTGTGGTCGCGGTTCAGGAAGATGTTGCTCGGCTTGATGTCGCGATGGATCACGCCGCGCCGGTGCGCGTAGTGCACGGCGTCGGCGACCCGCGCCATCATCGCCGCGGCGTCGTGCGGGCTCATCGGCGGATGGGTCGAGAGCCAGTCGTGCAGGTCGCAGCCGTACAGCCGCTCCATCGCGATGTACGCGATCGAGTCGGACTTGCCGGCGTCGAACACGGTGACGATGCCCGGATGGCTGAGGCCCGCCGCGCTCTTGGCTTCCTGCAGGAAGCTCGCCTCGATCTGGCGCCGGTACTCGTTGTCGGCGAGCGGGATCGCCTTGATCGCCACCTCGCGGCCGAGGAACGGATCGTAGGCCGCGTAAACGACGCCGTTGGAGCCGCGCCCGATCTCGGCGCGGACCTGGAAGCGCCCGATCTGGCGCGGTGCAGTCTTCAGCACCGCAGAAGGCTCGATCGGCTGCGTAGCGAGCGCTTGCGGCATCATGAAAGCAATTATCGCACCGCGGCGACGCCCCGAAATCGATAAAAGCGCCTAGCCAAACTGAGAAAATTCTGAATTTGCCGCAACGGGCCGGGGCGGCCGCGGTTACGAATACTTACCAACTCAACCCGGAGCGATGCCGATTGCAGAGGTAACGCGTCTCGTCCGGCGCGGCGATTGGACACAGCCTGGTCCCCGGCGACCGGCGGCGCGAACCGCGCATGTCCCGTGCCTGTCGAAGTCGATGACTGGGCAAATGCGAGGCAACCGCATCCTCGCGGTGAACTGCTCGCGGGCGGTGGGGGATAAACCCGCGGTGTTGCGCTCACCCCGCGCGCACCCCACGCTCACTCGCGGAAACTCCTCGGCAGCTGCGGCTCCCCCGTGAGGTGGCGCTGCCGTTCGACGTGTTTCGCGTACCGGTACAGCGTGCCCTCGAAATTGCCGAACGCGATCACGAAGCCCGCCCACCCGTCCAGGAACCCGAGACGCAGCACGTAGTGGCGCAGGAACGCGGCGGCGCCGTGGCCGAGCGCGCCCGCCATCGACGCGCGCGCGTCGCGCCGTTCGAGGCGTTCGACGCCGAGCGTCGAGTAGCGCTGCATCTTGTCGATCATCTGCGCGAGGTTGCGGAACGGGATCTGGGCGATCGGCTCGCGCAGCCGGCCCAGCGTGCCGTCGAGCACGAAGGTCTCGTGCACCGCGTCCTCGGTGTAGCGCAGTTTGCCGCGCCGGAACAGCTGCGGCTGCCGGTAGTCGGGGTAGTAGCCGGAGTGGCGGATCCAGCGTCCGAACACGTAGTTGCGCCGCGGCACCCAGTAGGCGTCGGCGGCGCCGGCGCGTGCCACGATGTCGCGAATCTCGGCGGCGGCGGCCTCGGTGCAGCGCTCGTCTGCGTCGAGGCTGAAGACCCAGTCGCCGTCGAGCTGGTCGAGCACCGCGTTTCGCAGCTTGCCGAAGCCGGCGAACGGCACCTGGACCACGCGGTCGGTATAGCGGCGCGCGATCGCGACCGTGTCGTCGGTGCTGTTGGAGTCGGCGACCACGATCTCGTCGGCCCAGGCGACGCTGCGCAACGCGGCTTCGATCTTGTCGGCCTCGTTGAAGGCGATGATGTAGGCGGAGATCCGGGGCATCGGCGCTCGGTCGGCGCGAATCGGCGGGTCGCTATTATCACGGATTGCCACGCGCACGCGGCGTCGCGCGACACCGCGTCCGCGGGTGCCCGATTGCACCCGAGCAAGGAGACGAACGAATGAAGACCACGGCGATCCGGATCGAGCAGGTTGGCGGCCCCGAAGTGATGCAAGCGGTGGAGGTCGAGGTCGGCGACCCGGGACCCGACGAGGTCCGCGTGCGCCAGCGCGCGATCGGCCTCAATTTCATCGACATCTACTTCCGCTCCGGCCAGTACCAGGCGCCGCTGCCGCACGGGCTGGGCTTCGAGGGCTCGGGCGAGGTCGAGGCGGTCGGTTCCGGCGTGAAGTTCCTGAAAGAGGGCGACCGCGTCGCCTACCCGCAGGGTCCGCTGGGTGCCTACGCCGGCGTGCGCGTGATGCCCGCCGCGACCGTCGTGCGCCTGCCTTCGAAGATCGGTTTCGAGCAAGGGGCGGCCGTGATGCTCAAGGGGCTGACCGTCCAGTACCTGTTCCGCCAGACCTACCGGCTGCAGGGGCACGAGACCATCCTGTTCCATGCGGCGGCCGGCGGCGTCGGGCAGATCGCGTGCCAGTGGGCGCGCGCGCTGGGGGTGAAGCTGATCGGCACGGTCGGCTCGGACGAAAAGGCGCGCCTGGCGCGCGAGCGCGGCGCGTGGCAGACGATCAACTACTCGACCGAGAACTTCGTGCAGCGCGTGGCCGAGCTGACGAAGGGCGCCAAGGTGCCGGTGGTCTACGACGGCGTCGGCAAGGACACCTGGGAAGGCTCGCTCGATTGCCTGCAGCCGCGCGGGCTGATGGTGAGCTTCGGCAGCGCTTCGGGGAACGTGACCGGGGTCAACCTGGGCATCCTTTCGCAGAAGGGCTCGCTGTTCGTCACGCGGCCGACGCTGGCCACGCACATCACGCCGCGCGCGCGCCTTGAAGAGGCGGCGCACGAGTTGTTCGACCTGATGCAGCGCGGCAAGATCAGGATCGACGTCGAACGGCGCTACCCGCTGCTGGAGGTCGCGAAGGCGCACGCCGACCTCGCCGGCCGGCGAACGACCGGGTCGTGCGTGCTGTTGCCGTGACGGCGGCCGGCGGCCGCGGATCGCAACCCGGACCGGCGAAGCCGTCGGAATGAAACGGGCGGCGGCGAAGCCGCCGTTGCAGGCCCTGCCTGAAGATTCCCGCTGGTGCCGGTCGACCGCTCACCGAAAGCCAACATGATCCGCACCGACTTCGCCTCGCTGCAGGCCGCGCGCGACCGCGCCACGGAGCGCGGGCGCCTCGAGCTTCCGTGGGGCCAGGGCGCGGGTGCGGCGCGGGTGGTGGTCGATTGGGGCGTGGTGCCGGCGCACGATTCGCAGCGGTGCGCGGCGCTGGAGGCACGATGAACCGGTCCGGCTGGCTGCGCGAGCGCCCGGCGCGGATCGCGCTGCTGGCCGCGCTGCTCGCGTCGCTCCTGGTTCTGCGGCTGGCCACACTCGGCACGTATCCGCTCATCGATACCAGCGAGGCGCGCTATGGCGAGATTGCGCGCGTGATGCTGACGACCGGCAACTGGGTCACGCCGCAGGAGGTGCCCGGTACGCCGTTCTGGGCCAAGCCGCCGCTGTACGCATGGCTGAGCGCGGCGTCGATGGCGGTCTTCGGCGTCGGCGAGTTCGCGCTGCGGCTGCCGTCGCTGCTGTGCGCGATCGGGGTCGCCGCTCTGTGCATCCCCTGGGCGCGCTCGTGGACCGCGACGCTCGGGGCGGCGGCGGCGTCCGAGGCGGCGCTGATCGCGGCCGCGATCCTTGCCACCTCGGTGCTGTTCTTCGTGTCGTCAGGCGCGGTGATGACCGACCCGGCACTGGCGCTGTGCGTGACCGCGATGCTGGCGGCGTTCCACCACGCCGCGATCGCCGGGCGGCGAACGGCGCTCGCGCGCTATGGCTTTTTCGTCGCTGCCGGGCTGGGCATGCTCGCCAAAGGTCCGGTGGTGTTCCTGTATGCCGGCGTGCCGATCGCGCTTTGGACCTTCTGGCAGCGCCGGCTGCGCGAGGCATGGACCGCGCTGCCCTGGATCACCGGCACGCTGCTCGCGGCCGTGATCTGCGTGCCGTGGTACGCGCTGGCGGAGAGCAGGACACCGGGATTCCTGAGCTACTTCCTGATCGGCGAGCACGTGATGCGATTCCTGCATCCGGGCTGGTCGGGCGACCTGTACGGCAATGCGCACAGCGAGCCGACGGGCACGATCTGGCTTTACCTGCTGGAAGCCCTGGGTGCGACGGCGCCCTTGCTGCTTGCCGCGGTGGCCGCATCGGTGCGGCGGCGCCCCGCGGCGGGTTGGCGGACGGCGCTGCGCGAAGCGGATCCGGCGCTCGGGTTCCTGCTGCTGTCGACGCTGGTTCCGCTGCTGTTTTTCACCTTCGCCGGCAACATCATCTGGACCTACGTGCTGCCGGCGCTTGGTCCGCTCGCGATCCTGCTCGGCATCTTCTGCGCCCGGCGCATCGACGACCGGCGCTGGCGCGGCGCGCTCTGGGCGTCGCTTGCGCTGGGCTGGCTGGCGTTGAACGTCGCGTGGATCGCGTGGGTGCCGGCGCACTCGGCCGCGCGCTCGGGCGCGGCGCTGGCGCAGTCGTGGCGGGAGCATGCGAGCGCGGATCCCGGCCCGCTGCTCTACTGGGGGCGCAAGACGCCGGCGTCGGTGCGGTTCTACGCGCGCGGCGAGGTGAGGCTGGTGAGCGAGCTGGCGCCCGAGCTGGCGCGCCTTGAACGCGGCCAGCGGGTGTATGTGATCGTGGAGCCGGACCGCGTCGAATCGTTGCGGTCGGTCGTGCGTGGCGTCGGTGCAGGGTTGAGGGTCGAAACGATCTCCGTTGGTAGGCGGGAGGAACTCCTGGAGGTGGAGCGGGAGTAACCGGCGGTTCCGCAGTCCCCTCTCCCGCGGAGCGGGAGAGGGGAGCGTTGACGGGAGAGGGGGGCGTCAGGGCGTCAGGGCGCCAGCGCGCGGCCGACGATCTCGCGCACGTCGCGCGACAGGGTCTTCGCCCTTGCCACCTGTTCCAGCGCCTCCCGCATCATCCGCCGCCGGTCGGGCGTGAAGCGGCGCCAGCGTTCCAGCGAGCGCGCGATGCGCGCCGCGACGATCGGGTTGATGCGGTCGAGCCGCAGCACCTGGTCGACCCAGAACACGTAGCCCGAGCCGTCGCGGCGGTGGAATTCGGCCGGATTGTTGTTGCAGAAACCCAGGACAAGCGCGTGCACGCTGTTCGGATTCGACTCCGAATACGCGGCATGCCGCATCAGGATGCGCACCCGCTCGAGCACCGGCGGCTCTCCGGCGTGCGCCGGCGCGCTCGCCTGCAGCGCGAGCCACTTGTTCATCAGCAGCGGCTCGGTGTGCCATTCGCGCGCGGCCAGCAGCAGCACCTCGGCCTTGAACCCGGCCTCGCTGTGCACGATCGCTGCTAGCGCCGCGTAGCGATCGGTCAGGTTGTCGGCGGCCGCGAGCTGCCGCCGCGCCAGGTCGAGCGCGCCCCGGTCGCCGCCGTCGACCAGGTAGGCGAGCGCCAGGTTTTTCAGGCCGCGCCGCCCGGCCGACACCGGGTCGGGCGCGTAGGCGCCCGGCCCCGCGTGGTGCCGGTACGCGTTGAGCCAGTCGAGCGCGAGGCGCTGCCCGAGCAGCCGGCGCAGTGCCTGGTGCGCGGTCCGGATCGCCTCGGGATCGACGATCGCGCGCTGCTCGGCCACGATCGCCTCGCCGGGCAGCTGCAGCGCACGCTCCCGCAGCGCCGGGGCGAGCGACTCGTCGCGCAGCGTGTGACGCACCAGCGCCAGCACCGTTTCAACCGGCTCGAGCGCGCGCGCCTCGTCGATGGACCCGGGCGCGTGCAGCGTCTCGCCTGGCGCTGGCGCGCGCGCCGCGTCGACCGCCCCCGCGGGCGGCCCGGCCTCCTGCTGCGCCTCGATCGCGTCGGCCGCCGCCAGCAGGCGCGCCAGCAGCAGGCGTTGGCCGGCCTCCCAGCGATTGAAGCCGTCGCTGTCGTGCGCGGCCAGCAGCATCAGCTCGGCGTCCTCGTACGCGTGCTCGACGATCGCAGGCGCCGAGAAGTCGCGCAGCAGCGACGGCACTGCGCCGGGCTCGACGCCGACGAAGCGGAAGGTCTGCGAGGGCTGCGTCAGCTCGAGCACCCGGGTGCCGGCGGTCGCTGCCGGCTCGCCCTCGAGCTGCAGCGGCAGTTCGGCGCCGTCAGGCCCGAGCAGGCCGAGCGCGAACGGAACCAGCAGCGGCTCCTTGTCCGGCTGGCCGGGCGTCGGCGGACAGCTCTGCGCGAACGACAGCTCGAGGCTGCGCGTCTGCGGGTCGTAAAGCCGGCCGACGGCGATCCGCGGCGTTCCGGCCTGCGAGTACCAGCGCACGAACTGCGTCAGGTCGCGCTGCGCCGCCTCGGCGACCGCCGCCACCAGGTCGTCGCAGGTCGCCGCCTGCCCGTCGTGGCGCGCGAAATACAGGTCGAGGCCGCGCCGGAACGTGTCGACGCCGGTGAGCGTCTGCAGCATGCGCACGACCTCGGCGCCCTTCTCGTAAACGGTCGGCGTGTAGAAGTTGCTGATCTCCAGGTACGCGTCCGGCCGCACCGGGTGGGCCATCGGGCCTGCGTCCTCGGGGAACTGCACCGTGCGCAGCCGTTGCACGTCGTCGATGCGCGCGATCGCGCGCGCCGACGCCGGATCGGCGCCGGCGTCGAGCGCCGACTGCTCGAGGCTGTCGCGCGTGAACTCCTGGTCGCGGAATACCGTCAGCCCTTCCTTCAGGCTGAGCTGGAACCAGTCGCGGCAGGTCACCCGGTTGCCCGACCAGTTGTGGAAATACTCGTGGCCGACGATCGATTCGATGTTTGCGTAGTCGGCATCGGTGGCGATCGAGGGGTCGGCCAGCACGTACTTCGAGTTGAAGACGTTGAGCCCCTTGTTCTCCATCGCTCCCATGTTGAAGTCGGCTGTGGCGACCAGCATGTAGCGGTCGAGATCCAGCTCGCGCCCGAAGCGCCGCTCGTCCCAGGCGATCGCCCGCTGCAGGCAGGCGCAGGCGTGCTCGAGGCGATCCAGGTCCGCGGGCGCCGACCACGTCTGAAGCAGCACCTCCCGGCCCGAGCCGGTGCGGATTCGGGTGTCGCGGCAGGCAAGGCGTCCGGCGACCAGCGCGAACAGGTAGCCGGGCTTCGGAAACGGGTCGTCCCAGCGCGCGAAATGCCGGCCGTCCGGCAGGCTGCCCTGTTCGACCAGGTTGCCGTTGCTCAGCAGGACCGGGAAGCGGTCGCGATCGGCGCGCAGCACCACCGTGTAGCGCGCCAGCACGTCGGGGCGGTCCAGGCACGGGAAGATCCGGCGCTGCCCTTCGGCCTCGCACTGCGTGAACAGCGTGTCGTTCGACACGTACAGCCCCATCAGGGCCGAATTGGCGCGCGGGACGATCGTGTTGCGGATCCGCAGCGTGAACGCGGCCGCAGGCGGCGCATCGAGGACCAGCGCGTCGTCGCGCAAGCGGTACGCGGCGGGCGCCAGCCTGCGCCCGTCGAGCTCGACCGACGTCAGATCGAGCTGTTCGGCGTCGAGCTCGAGCGGCGCCGCCGCATCGGCGGCTTCGTCGCGGCGCAGGCTCAGCGTCGCATCGACCTCGGTGCGGTCGAAGTCGAGGTCGATCGCGAGCGCAATGCGCTCGATCCGGTACGGCGGCGGCCGGTAGTCGGCGCGCCGGACGGGCGCGGACTCCTTGCGGCGCATGCGCGGCTCAGCCCGTCGCGCAGGCCGCGCGCGGCGGCGGCAGCGGGCGCCGCGCGGTCAGGACCTCGTCGATGCCGCGCAGCAGCAGCGCGGCGTCGATGGGCTTGGTCCAGTAGTCGGCGAAGCCGGCCGCGCGGGCGCGCTCGGCGTCCTGCGGCAGGGCGCCTGCCGACAGCGCGATGCACACGATATCGGCGGTCTCGCGCCGCTCGCGCAGCCGTTGCCGCAGCGTCGCGCCGTCGGTATCCGGCAGGCGCATGTCGATCAGGATCAGGTCCGGCTGGCACACGGCCGCCAGCACCCATGCGCTGGCGCCGTCGCACGCGGTGAAAAGGCGCACCTGAGGGCGCAGCGCCAGCATCTGGCGCACGACCGCGGCATTGGCCGGCTCGTCCTCGACGTACAGCACGCTGCCGCGCACATCGTCGCGCAGGCGCGGCTCGCCGCCCTCGGCCGGGCGCGAGACGTGGCCGGCGGCGTCCGCCGCCTCGTTCAGCACCACTCGGAAGCGCGAACCCGCGCCGGGGCGGCTCTCCACCTCGATGCGACCGCCCATCAGGCCGACCAGCTTGTGCGCGATCGACAACCCGATCCCCGTGCCCTCGATGCGCCCGTTCTCGAGGCCGAGCCGGTTGAAAGGCTCGAACAGCTGCTTGAGCTGGGTGTCCGACATGCCGTGGCCGCTGTCGGCGATCGTCACCGACGCCTCGCCGTCCGCCGCCGCGACGCCGATCCGTATGCTGCCCCCCTCGCGGTTGTACTTGATCGCGTTCGACAGCAGGTTGAGCAGCACCTGCTTGAGGCGGGTGCGATCGCCCCAGGCCGCGGCGGCCGCGCCGCGCTCGACCTGGACGTCGAGCGAGCGCGCGACCACCTCGACTGCCAGCAGTTCGAGGCACTCGTCGACCAGCGGCTCGAGCGGCACGACCGCACGGGCGAGCCGGATCGAGCCCGCCTCGATGCAGGACAGCTCCAGGATCTCGTTGATCAGCTCGAGCAGGTGCCAGCCGGCCGTCTGGACCTGAGACACGCGCTCGGCCTGGGCCGGCGCGAGCGGGTGCGCGCGGTCGAGCGCGAGCACCTGGGTGAAGCCGAGGATGGCGTTGAGCGGCGTACGCAGCTCGTGGCTCATGCGGGACAGGAACTCGGTCTTGGCGCGGTTGGCGCGCTCGGCAGCCTCCTTGGCTCGCAGCGCGTCCTCGGCAAGCCGCAACTCGGTGATGTCGAGCTGGGTGCCGAGCATCCGCGTGACCTCGCCGTGCTCGTCGCGCATCACGATCATCCGGTCGTCGATCAGGCGTTCCTGGCCGTCGGTGCGCACGATCCGGTACTCGAGCCCGCCGGCGCCGCCCCGCCGCATATGGGCCGAGCAGCTCGCGAGCACGCGCGCGCGGTCGCTCGGATGCACGCGCGCCATCCACTGTTCGCGGCTGGGAGAGAAACCCGGATCGCGGATGCCGTAGATCTCCCGCATCCGGGCATCCCAGACCTCGGTCGGCCCGGGCGCGCGCCACTCCCAGATGCCGATGCGCGCGGTCGCGGTCGCCAGCTGCAGGCGCTCGGCAAGCGCCGCCAGCTCCTGGCGCGCCTGCTGCATCTCGCTGACGTCGATGGTGGCGCCGAACACGCGCCTGGGCTGGCCGTCGGCCCCCGCCTCGATCGAGATGCTCTCGAACACGTGCCGGACGCCGCGGTCGGGTTGCATGACCCGGTACTCGACCGCCGCGTGCCGGCGCCCCGGCACGAATGCCTCGAGGTAGGCCTGCCGCGTGAGGGCACGGTCCTCGGGGTGGATCCGGGCCAGCCAGTTCTCCGGCGTGGGCAGCCAATCCTCGCCGACGCCCAGCATCTCGCGGACGCGGCCGTCGATCCGCAGCACGCCGGTGCCGAGGTCCCAGTCCCACAGCCCCAGGCCGGCCGAGTCGGCGGCGACCTGCAGGCGCCGGTTGGCCTCGCGCAGCTCGTGCAGCTCGCGTTCGTCGCCCCGCGCGTCGGGGGTCGCGGCGGCACCGCCCGTTGCGGCGTGTGCCGCGCCGGTCTCCTGCGGTCGCCCGGAGCGCATCGTGCCGGCTACCGCGCGGACTCGAACAGCAGGCTCAGCACGACGTGATGCTCGTGCACGACGGCCGCGATCAGTTCCTCGAGGCGCTCCCAGTCCTCCGCGCGCGCGCAGTGCTCGATCTCGGCGCACATCGACGACAGGCGGTTGACGCCGAGGAACTCGGCGGCCGAGCGCAGCGAGTGCGCATCGCGCACGCACTGATCGGCGTCGCGCGCCGCGGCCGCCTGCTGCAGGCGCTCGATCTTCTGCTGCGAGCTGATCGCGAACTCTTCCATCACGGTCGGGCCGAAGCTGCGGTCGTGCGGCTTGACCTGCGCCAGGCGCTGCACGGCCGCGCGCAGGCGCTCGGCGTCGGACTCGGCCAGCCCGATGCGCTGCCCGTCGGCCGCGGCGCGGTCGGCCGTCTTGCCGAGCGCCCGCCGCAGTGCGACATCGAGCGAGGCGGCGTGGATCGGCTTGCTCAGGTGATCGGTGAAGCCTGCCATCAGGCAGCGCAGCCGGTCCGCCTCCGACGCGTACCCGGTCACCGCGATCACCGGCATCGGCAGGCGGCCGGCGGCTTGCTCGCGCTCGCGCAGGCGGCGCAGCACCTCGAACCCGTCCATGTCGGGCATGCCGAGATCCAGCAGCAGCAGGTCGAACTCGCCGGCGAGCGCGCTTTCGATCGCCTGCGCCGGGTCGCTCAGCACGGCCGCGCGGTGCCCGAGCAGGGAAACCAGGTGCGATTGCAGAGCGGCCGACAGCGCATCGTCGTCGACCACGCCGACGCAGGCGGGACGATCCGATCTGTCGCGAACCGATGCTGAGGTCACCGAACGGCCAGCCGAAGCGTACTCATCGTGCGCGTTTCCGGGCCGGACTATAACCCGCGACACGGGCGGCGGATACCTGCGGCAACCGCGGCTTCGAGGGGCACGGCCTCATACGGTCGTCGGCGGCTTCGGCACGGAAATCGCCCGGCTTTGCGTTCGACGGCGTCGCCGTGCGCGGCGCTGATGGCTCTCAGGAGCGGCGCGCCTGCCTCTCGGCATACATCGCGCGGTCCGCTTCGCCGATCAGGTCGGCAAGCGAACGGGTGTCGCCCGGGCCGAAGACCGCGGCGCCGCAGGCGAGCGACAGCGGCAGGGCGTCGGCGGCCTCCCCGCGCGCGGAGATCTGCCGCCGCAGGTGGGTGATCATCGCCGCGGCATCGCCCGTGCTGGCGACCACCACGAATTCGTCGCCGCCCGGCCGGGAGATCAGGTCGGCCGACCTGAACGAGCGCCGCAGCAGCGCAGCCACCTCGCGCAGCAGCCGGTCGCCGGCGTCGTGGCCGCGGGCATCGTTGACCTGCTTCAGGCCGTCGACGTCCAGGTAGAGCACGGTCGACGGCATCGCGTTGCGCGCCGACAGCTTCAGTTGCCGCTCGCCGAGCAGCATCAGGCCGCGCCGGTTGTAAAGGCCGGTCAGCTCGTCGGTGATCGTCAGGCGCTCCAGCTCGGCGTTGAGGCGCCTGATCTCGTCGTCCGCGCGGCGCCGGCGCGACACGTCGTGCAGCATCACGACCCAGCCGGCGCCGGTGCCGGCGTCCTCGCCGATCTCGGACACGACGCTCTCGACCGCGATCCGCTCGGCGCCCGGCCGCAACGGCGCCAGCACCATGCGCTCGGACGGCGGGTTGCGCAGCGGATGCAACGCCTGGCCGCCGCGCTCGTCGTAGAGCTGGACCACCGCCTGGATCGACAGGCCGACCGATTCCCTGGCGACGGCCGCCGTCAGGCGCTCGGCGGCCGGATTCATCAGCGTGATCGTTCCGCCGGCGTCGGTGGCGATCACGGCCTCGGGGAACGCGCGCAGCGTCGCGGTCAGCAGCTGCTCGCGGTCGCGCAGCCGCCGCTCGAGCGAATGCTTGTAGATCGCGACCTCGACGGCGCTGCGCAGCTCGTCGACCTTGACCGGCTTGACCAGGTAGCTGTGCGGCTCCACCACCTTGGCGCGCTGCACCGTCTCCTCGTCGGAGAACGCGGTCAGGAAGACGACCGGCACGTCGTGGGTCGCCCGCAGCTCGCGCGCGGCCTCGATGCCGTCGCGCGGCCCCGCGATGTTGACGTCCATCAGCACCAGGTCGGGCCGGTGGTCGTGCGCCAGCCGGATCGCTTCATCCGCGGTCGCGGCGGTCGAGGGCACGTTGTAGCCGAAGTAGGACAGGCTTCGCTGCAGGTCCTTCGCGACGACCCATTCGTCCTCGACGACCAGGATCGTTGGACGCTGGCCGACTTGGATCGTCATGACGGCCCGAACGGATCCCGCGCGCTAGCCGAGCGGGTGCGCCTGCCCGGTGCCGAACCGGAACAAGAAGGCGGTGCCCCCGTCGCGGCGCACCTCGGTTCGCGCCTGCAGCTGCTGCGCGAACGTGAAGACGAGGTCGAGCCCGAGCGAGCGCGAATTTTGCAGGTCGATGTCCGGCGGCAGGCCGACCCCGTCGTCGCCGACCTCGAGCTCGATCTGGTCGGCGCCCCCGCGCTGCATCAGCACGCGTACGCAGCCGCCCCGGCCGTCCGGAAACGCGTGCTTGAGCGCGTTGGTCACCAGCTCGTTGATCATCAGGCCGCACGGGATCGCCGTGTCGACGCCCAGACGCACGTCGTCCCGGATCTCGACCTCGCGCGAGATGCCGCGCCGGTCGGCGCCGAACGACGTGCACAGGCTGTCGACCAGCATGCGCACGTACTCGTCGAAGCCGACGCTCGCGACGTCCTTCGACTGGTACAGCTTCTCGTGCACCAGCGCGATCGATCGCACCCGGCCCTGGCTCTCGTTGAACGCGGCGCGCGCGACCGCGTCCTCGATGTGGTGCGACTGCAGGTTGAGCAGGCTGACGATCACCTGCAGGTTGTTCTTGACCCGGTGGTGGATCTCCTTGAGCAGCACCTCCTTCTCCCGCACCGAGTTCTGCAGGTCGCGGGTGCGCTCGGCGACCCGCCGCTCCAGGTCGCGGTTGAGGTCGTTGAGCGTTTGCACCGCGCGCAGCTGCTCGGCCCACATCCAGGCCTTCTCGCCGATCGCCTGGATCAGCGTGGTCTCGCGCGCGGTCCAGTTGCGGGGCGCCGCGGCGATCGCGGCGAACACCGCGGCCCATGCGTTGTCGCGCGCCAGCGGCACGACCACGCACGCGCGCGTCGACGGCTCCTGGGTCGTCGCAGCCTGCAGCGCGCTCGTGCGCGGGT
Source organism: uncultured Burkholderiaceae bacterium (assembly GCA_964512305.1). Taxonomy (GTDB): domain Bacteria; phylum Pseudomonadota; class Gammaproteobacteria; order Burkholderiales; family Burkholderiaceae_F; genus CAZEIW01. The sequence continues at coordinate 19,073 of CAZEIW010000128.1, forward strand.
CGGTGCGCGCGTCGCGCACGACCACGGTGCGGCCTTCCGTCAGCTCCGGCAGGATCGCCGGCCATATCGGCTCGAGCTCGGGCGGGCCGCCATGGCGGGCCGCCGCGGCGGATCCGTTGCCGCCGTCGGCAGCGACGTCGCCGAAGAGGCACTGCACCATCGACAGGTGGGCGGCGGCGCGCGTCTCGGCGTGGCGCAGGAGGTCGTCGATGCGCTTGAACTCGCGCAGCTCCTCGGACAGCTCGAGCGCCAGGCGCTGGTCGGCCTCGACCCGGCGGCGGTCGCTGATGTCGCGGATCGCGCTCGAGACCAGCGTGCCGTCCTCGGTGTGCAGCGGGCTCAGGCTGACCTCGATCGGGAACTCGCTGCCGTCGCGCTTGCGGCCGTACAACTCGAGCCCCGAGCCCATGCCGCGCACCCGCGGATCGGCGAAATAGCCGGCCCGGTGGCCGGAGTGGCGCGCGCGCAGGCGCGACGGCATCAGCACTTCGACCGGCTGTCCCACCAGCTCGGAGCGCTCGTAGCCGAACAGCCGCTCGGTCTGGGCGTTGACCAGCACGATGTGGCCGCCGTGGTCGACGATCACCATCGCGTCCGGGGCGGACTCGAGCAGGCCCCGTACGGTGTCGTCCTCCAGCTGACTGATCATGCGCAACGGACTTCCCCCGGCACGGACTGCGTACGCAGGTGATCCGCGTCGCCGCAGCGGCGGTACGCGCGCAACGCGTATGAGCCGACAATGATATCTTCGCGGCACGCGGAAGACCCAGCGGTTTTTGGCGGGCAGGGTCTTCGCGGCACCCTATTCGGGCCGCAGGGTCTTGCGTGCTGCGGATCGTTCGTACGCTAATCACGCAGCGCGCGCGAAAAGCAACCCCGCCGCCGTGGTCAAGGCCGGCGCGGTTATGAAACGGAGCCTGGGGAGGCGGCCGGCGCGATCCGGCTAAGGCGTGCCGAGTGCGGCACCGGCCGCGGCGGCGGCGACCACCACCGCCCACGGTGGCAGCTTCCAGAGCGCAAGCGCCGCCCAGGCGGCCAGGCCGAGCGCGAAGTCGCCCGGCGATCGCACTGCGCCGGTCCACACGGGGTTGTAGAGCGCGGCCAGCAGCAGGCCCACGACCGCCGCGTTGATGCCGCCAAGCGCGGACTGCGCCCATCCGTGGCGGCGCAGCCCGTCCCAGAACGGCAGCGTGCCGAGCACGAGCAAAAATCCGGGCAGGAAGATCGAGACCAGGCAAAGCGCGGCGCCGGCCCAGCCGGCGGGGGCCGATCGCATCGAGGCGCCGAGGAAGGCCGCGAACGTGAAAAGCGGGCCCGGCACGGCCTGCGCTGCGCCATAGCCGGCGAGGAACACGTCGCCGCCAACCCATCCCCGGGCCACCACCTCGGACTGCAGCAGCGGCAGCACCACGTGCCCGCCCCCGAACACCAGCGCTCCGGCCCGGTAGAACGCATCGATGCGTGGCACGGGGCCGTCGGGCCAGCGCGCGGCGAGCAGCGGCAGCAAGACCAGCAGCGCGAAGAACGCCCCGAGCGCGGCCATCGCGAGCCGGCGCGGCACGCGGATCTGCAGCGATTCGTGCGGCGCATTGCGCGCCGGCTCCACCAGCACGAGGCCCAGCGCGCCGGCGCAGGCGAGCACCGCGACCTGGACCGGCGCGGCCGGCCACGCCAGCACGGCGCACGCCGACAGCACGGCGAGCGTCGCGCGCCGCGCGTCCGGGCACAGCGTGCGCGCCATCGTCCAGACCGCCTGCGCGACCACCGCCACCGCCGCCAGCTTGAGCCCGTGCAGCAGGCCCGGATGCAGCGCATCGCGCCAGTCCTGCAGGCCGATCGCCAGCGCGGCCAGGACAAGCGCCGATGGCAGCGTGAAGCCGAGCCAGGCGGCGCAGGCGCCGGCGAATCCGGCGCGCGAGAGGCCGACCGCGATGCCGACCTGGCTGCTCGAGGGCCCCGGCAGAAACTGACACAGCGCGACGAGGTCGGCGAACGACTGCTCGACCAGCCAGCGGCGCCGCACAACGAACTCGTCCCGGAAATAGCCCAGGTGCGCGACCGGTCCGCCGAACGAGGTCAGGCCGAGCCGCAGAAAGGCCAGGAATACCCCGGCCGCGGCGCGCGCGCCGGCCGGTTTCGCCGTGTCGGCAGCGGTCGCGTCGCCCGTCATTCGCGCGCGGCGGAAGGCTTTGCGAAACGACGGCGCGCCGGGTGCGCTCGGGTGGTCATGGGCGCGCGATTATCGGCCAGTTCGGAGGCGCGAGACGACCCCGCTCATGGCGGCCTTCGCCGGTGCGGGCTGCGGGAATCGTTGTGCGCCTGCGTCTGCTCGATCGCCGAATTCGGGCCGGGCACCCTCGCGCCACTGCGGACCGCTTCTCCAGGGTACGTAATGTGTGAGGACGATTTTCATTTCGGTGCGAGCGGCCGAAAATTCGGGTCCCAAGCCCCTGACGTTGCTCGGGTAAAGGTCATTACGGTATTGTCGACTACCTTGTTAGCGGTGTTCGAAAGCCGGCGTTGCTGTAAACCAATTTATGTAAAAGGGTATAGATGGCGCGCACCCCTCCGGATCGCCGCCTTGGCCGCTCGCTGGTTAGTGATCCCACACTGACTGTGCAAGACCGGGTCGATGACTCCGACTGGCAGGGGCGTCGCCGCCCCGCCTCGGCATTCGATCGCGTCGCGTCCCGGACTGCCCAAGCCTGGCTGCAACACCTGCCGCCGGAGCTCATGCCACGCGAGCTCGTGCAGCGGTTTCCGCGCGTGCTGAACCAGATCGCGCTGCTGTGGCAGGCCCCGGCCGAGTGCTGCGACTATTTCGACAGCCTGCTGATCGACCGTCGCGGATCGCGCCGCGGCTTCCCGCTGCCGGTGATGCGCGAGATCGCCGCGCTGTTCGACTACTACCGCGAGAAGTTCCCTCAGGCCACTCGACTCCCCTCTCCCGCCGCGCGGGAGAGGGGCCGGGGGTGAGGGCTGCGCGCAATGTGCCAGAACGCCGACCCTCACCCCTACCCCTCTCCCGCGAGCGGGAGAGGGGAAATTTAGTCGACGCGCACGTATCGCACTTCCAGGATGTCGCTCGGCCACTGAACGACCTGCACGCCGCGGCGCATCACCCAGCTCAAGGTGCGCCGGTAAAGCGGCACGATCGCGATATCGTCCCGGATCGTCCGTTGCGCGTCGCCGAACATCGAGGCGCGCCTGGCCGGGTCGGCCTCGATTCGAGCCGCGTCGAGGATCCGGTCGAGCGCGGGGTTGCCGTAGCGGCCGGCGTTGAACGTCCCCGAAGAAGGGCCGAACGTGTGCAGCAGGCCGTCCAGCGGGACGAACGCATCGGTGCCCGGCGTGAACCCGAACTCGACCAGGCTCGCCGCGGCCTGCGTGAGCTTGGGGAAGAACACGGCCGGCGGCGAGACCTGCAGCGCGGTCCGGATGCCGACGCGGGTCAGCATCGCCGCGATGGCCTGGCAGGCGGCCTCGCGGAACCCGAGGTTGACGCAGTCGAGCGTCACGCCGAAGCCTTCCGGGTATCCGGCTTCGCGCAGCAGCGCGCGCGCCGTGTCCGGGTCGTACGCCAGCCTGCGCTCGAACTCGGCCGAGTAGCCGCCGACCCATCGCGAGATCACCGAGCCGGTCGGCGTCGCGAGGCCGCGCAGCACCTTGCGCACGATCTGATCGACGTCGATCGCCTGGTACACCGCCTGCCTCACCCGCCGGTCGCGGAACGGGTTGCGGCCCTTCACGTCGCCGGACCCGAGCTCGTCGCGCGCCTGGTCGAACGCCAGATACTGGGTGCCGAGGTCGTCGATCTGCACGATCGTCAGGCGCGGGTCCTGGCTCAGACGCGCGACGTCCTGGAACGGCGGATCGACCACGAAATCGACCTCGCCCGAGGCGAGCGCCGCCAGGCGCGTCGCGTCGGACGCGATCACCGTGTAGACGATCCGGTCGACGTTGCCGCGCTCGCCCCACCAGTCCGTGTTGGCGCCGAGCTCGGTGCGCACGTCGGGTTCGTAGCGCTCGAGGCGGTACGGCCCCGTTCCGTTCGCATGGCGCAGCGCCCAGGTCTCCTGCCTGGCGTTGAAGTCCTGCGGCGTCTCGACGTGGTGCTCGACCGACCAGCGCCGGCTCATCACCGCGAGGAAGGTCAGCTTCTCGGGAAACACCACGTCTGGCGCGACCAGCACGACGTCGACGGTCGCGTCGTCGATCTTGCGCACCTCGGAGATTCCGCGCACCTGGAAGGTGCGCTGCGACGGCGGCGTCATGGCGCGCTTGAGCGAAAACACGACATCGTCCGCGCCGAACGGCGAACCGTCGTGGAACCGCACGTCGCGCCGCAGATGGAAGCGCCACGCGCGGTTGTCGTGCGACTCCCAACTCACCGCGAGCGCGGGCTCGAGCCCGTACTCGCGGTTGCGAGCGACCAGCGACTCGTAGATCTGCGAAACGATCCGGGTCTGATACAGCAACGCCAGCGCATGCGGGTCGAAGCTCTGCGGGTCGGCCGCCGAGGCCACGCGCAGCGTCTTCGCAAGGGAGGGCGGCGCGGCGATCAGCGCGGCCAGCGCCGCCAGGGCCAGCACGGCAGGGACGATACGGCGCTGCCACACGTTTGCGCTCCTCCGTCGGGCGCCAGGGATACGCGCCTAAGCGATTCTCATTCCGTTCGCCGCATGCAGGTCCGCCGCCGATCGACCCTTCCCGCCGAGCTTCAGTGACCGTCAGTGAGCCTGAGTGGGCCTCAGTGAGCGGTCCGGCCCCTACACTCGAGTCCTCAACTCGACGGGGGCGGGAGCAGACCATGGCACAAAGCAGCGGCCGCGACAAGTGGCGTTTCGAGACCGTGTCGGTGCATGGCGGGTATTCGCCGGAGCCGACCACGAGGTCGGTCGCGGTGCCGATCTACCAGACCGTGGCGTACGCGTTCGACAACGCCCAGCACGGCGCCGATCTGTTCGACCTGAAGGTGCCGGGCAACATCTACACGCGCATCATGAACCCGACGCAGGACGTGCTCGAGCAGCGGCTCGCCGCGCTCGAGGGCGGCATCGCCGCACTGGCGCTCGCCTCCGGGCAGGCAGCGGTGACCTACGCGATCCTGACGATCACCGAGGCCGGCGACAACATCGTCGCCTCGAGCGCACTCTACGGCGGCACCTACAACCTGTTCGCCCATACGCTGCCCCAGTATGGCATCCAGTCGCGCTTCGCCGACTACCGCAAGCCGGCCGCGTTCGAGCCGCTGATCGACTCCAGGACCAAGGCCGTGTTCGTCGAGTCGCTCGGCAACCCGCAGGGCAACGTGACCGACTTCGCGCAGATCGCCGAGATCGCGCACCGCAAGGGGGTGCCGCTGATCGTCGACAACACCGTGCCCACGCCCTATCTCAGCCGGCCGATCGAGCATGGCGCCGACATCGTCGTGCACTCGCTCACCAAGTACCTCGGCGGCCACGGCACGAGCCTCGGGGGCGCGATCGTCGATTCGGGCAGGTTCCCGTGGGCACAGCACAAGGACCGCTTCCGCCGCCTGAACGAGCCCGACGTCAGCTACCACGGAGTTGTCTACACCGAGGCGCTCGGCCCGGCCGCCTACATCGGGCGGGCGCGCGTGGTGCCGCTGCGCAATACGGGCGCGGCGATCTCGCCCTTCAACGCGTTCCTGATCCTGCAGGGCATCGAGACCCTGGCGCTGCGCGTCGACCGCATCAGCGACAACGCCCTTGCGGTGGCGCGCCATCTGCAGCGCCATCCGAAGGTGGGCTGGGTGAACTACGCGGGCCTCGAGGACCACCCGGACCACGCGCTGGTGGGAAAGTACCTGTCGGGCAAGGCGTCCGGGCTGCTGACCTTCGGGCTCTCGGGCCCGGCGGGCCAGGGGCGCGAGCGCGGCGCGCGCTTCCTCGACGCGCTGCAGCTCTTTACCCGCCTGGTCAACATCGGCGACGTGCGCTCGCTCGCGACGCACCCCGCCTCGACCACGCACCGGCAGCTGTCGCCGGCGGAGCTCGAGAGGGCGGGCGTATCGGAGGACACGGTGCGGCTGTCGGTCGGCATCGAGCACATCGACGATCTGCTCGCCGATCTCGATCAGGCGCTCGCCGCGGTCTGAGCCCCGCGCGCCGGGAGGCCGGTGCTCCATCCCCGGCGGGAAACCGCCGCCGGGGATGGCTGAACATCGCCTCAGGCCCGGCGAGGCGCAGCGATCGGCAGTCCGGCCATGCCGAGCAGGCCGCGCCACGAGAACAGCTCGCGCGGATCGACGGTCTCGTTGAACAATCCCTCCAGCCCTGCCAGCACCTCGGGACGGGCCCGCGCCCGCGCCGCGAGGAAGTTCGCGAAGGCAGGCCAGGCCAGCCAGCGCTGCGCCGTCTCGTAGGCCGCGAAGCGGCTGCCGTAGCGGCTGCGGACCGTCCCCGCATAGTCGTCGGGGAGCGACGGCGGGAGCGAGGGCCAGGCGGCGCCGATCAGCTCGGCCGCCAGCATGCCGGTCTCGAGCGCCTTGCCGATACCCTCGCCGCTGAACGAATAGGTCGTGCCGGCGGCCTCGCCGACCGCGAGCAGGCCCGCGCGTCCCAGCGCGGCGCCTGCGAGCCCGGTTCGCAAGGGCGCGCCCTTCAGGGGTCCGAGCGCCACCCCATCGGCCAGCAGCTCGCGCACGGGCGCGAATCCCGCGACGAAGCGTTCGAACGCCCGGCGCGCATTGGGGCTCTCGCCGCGCGCGGAGGCCCGCTCCGCGGCAGGATCGGTGCGGCGCCCGGGTTGGTCGAAGAAGACGCCGGCGCCGATGTTGAAGGTTGCCTCCGGGCCGGGGAACACCCAGCCATAGCCGAAGCCGGGCTTGATGGTGCGATCGAACATCATGGCCGGCTCGCGCCAGACCGCGGCAGCGCGCTCGCTGCGCACGTACTGCCGTACGGCGAAGCCGCTGGCGCTCTTGCGTGTGCACAGGCCCGCCAGCTCGAGCGGCCCCGGCGAGGCCCCGGTGGCGAGCAGCGTCAGCCGCGCGGCGATCCGCACGCGGCGCGGTGCCGCTGGCGCGGGCTCGTCGAACTCGGCGCCCGCGACCGCGCCCGAGGATTCCACGAACGCCCGCAGTTCAAGAGGTGCTGCAATGCGCGAGCCGCAAACGCGCGCATGCTCGACCAGCACGTGGTCGAGCGTGCGCCGCGGCAGCGTCAGGATCTCGCCGCGCACGCGGACCCGGCTGTGGTCGGGCGCATGCAGGTCCAGGCAGTCCGCGCCGCTGGCACGGCGGCGCACGGCATCGAGGATCCCGAGCGACCCGAGCGCAGCGATCGCATCGGGAATCAACGCGTCTCCGCAGACCTTGTCGCGTGGACTCGCGCGCCGGTCCACCAGCAGCACGTCGATGCCCTTGCGCGCCAGCACCGCGGCCGCGGCGGAGCCGGCGGGGCCGGCGCCGATCACCAGGACGTCGCAGCGTTCGGCGGCGGCGCAATCCATCGCGGCCAGGCCGCTAGCCGAGCCGGCTCGGCGTCAGGCGCAGCCATTTGCGCCCAGCCGTGCGCTCGGCGACGAACGTGTCGCGCGCCGGATTCAGCCGGTAGGTGAGGAAGCTTCGGTCGCGCGGATTCGACAGCCGCCCGGGCTTGAAGATCGCCGCGTTGGTGCCGTCGCAGCGCGCCGACCCGACGATCAGGCCGTTCAAATCCTGCTCGTGGACGTAGCGGCCGACGCGATGCGTGAAGGCGTAGCTGCTCCGGCTCGCGAGGTCGGGATGCGCGGCGGTGCGGCCGCGCAGGTCGATCAGCAGCGCGTCGCAGCGCACGTCGAACACGCGCCGCTCGCTGACGATCTCCCGGTCCTCGGCGCCGAAGCTGTCGAGGACGAATGCGTACCAGTGCCACGCAGTCTCGTAGACCGTGGTTTCGACCTCCATCGAGCCGTACCAGACGCCGTACGACGTGCCGTCGGAGAAGCGCGTCTCGTGCCAGTGCGAGGAATCGAAGGTGTAGGTGATCACGCTGCCGTAGTCGAACGGGCGCGTGATCAGGGCGGCCGCGGTCGGGATGCGCTGCGCGGCCTCGGCCGCGATCGCGACCTCCCAGTCGGCGGAATCGGACGACAGGTCGTCGAACAGGTGCTGCGATTCGCGGATGCCCGCGATGTTGCGCACCAGGTCGCCGTGGAAGTCCGTGTTGGCGGTGAACAGGTCCGCCTGCATCTACTGTCCGCGCTGGAAGTCCAGGTAGCGGCGCACCGCGAGCAGGCCCTCGAAACCGTGCTCGACGATCACGTCGACGGGGCGTGCGCCGAGGCGGCGGTTGGGTTGCGTGATCCAGCGGTAGGCCAGGTCGCGGTCGCGCGGAAACAGCAGCCGAAGCGACTTGTGGATGCCGAGCAGGTGGCCGGCGCGGTCGAGCAGGTCGCGGTTGTCGGCGAGCGGCTCACCGCTGCGGTAGCGGGCGAGCGTGCTGCGGCTGGCGGCCGACAGGCCGAGCACTTCGGCCTGCTCGGCGGCAGTCAGCTGCCAGTGCTCGAGCAGCCGGGTCACCATCGCGGCGAGGCGGCCGCGCGCTTCGCGGCTGCCGAGCTCGGGCGCGGCGTGCTTTTCGGGGACGGCTGCCATTTCTTCGGCTGCTTTGCGCCGAACGGTCAGGCAACCGAGCGGCGTGAGTTACTGGTACGTGTAGTGTACAAACTGGTACGGCACTGTCAAGCCCTGCACCACAAGGCCGGGCACTGGATCCCCTCTCCCGCGCGCGGGAGAGGGGCGGGGGTGAGGGTGCGCAGCGCAGCCTCGGCGGCCGCAGGGCCCCTTGAGCGCCATCAACAGCCGCCCTACCGCGGGCGTCTAGCGTATCTGCGACCCTATGCGGAGCGAGGGCCCCAGGTGCGGAAGCGGCCGGTATCGACGTGGATGAAATCGGCGTCAGGGTAGTAGCCGACGCCGCCGCGGCCGAGTGCGACGGCGGCGGCGCGCAGGCGAACGGTGTCGACCCCGGGCAGGCGGATGTCGATCGCGCGGCCTTCCATGTGGAGGCTGTGCTCGGCCACGCCGGTGCTCGAGCGGCGCAGCAGCGCGTTGGTCTGCGGCGAGCGGTATGCGGAGATGATCTCGAACGTGCCGCCGCCGCAGAGCCCCGCCAGGGCATGCAACGTGTCGTACAGGTTGCGGTCGATCGGGTGCGTGGCGTCGGTCCGGAAGTCGCGCAGCAGCCGCTCGAGCTCGCGCAGCGAATCGGCGACATAGTCCGCGCCGGCGAAGTAGACGACGCGCAGCCGCTCGCCTGTGTGTGTGTGGTGGAACGCCAGCGCGCGCTCCCCGGCCGGGTCGGCGATCGCGGCGCGCGCGGCATGGGGGATCAGCCCGACGGCGGGCGCGAGCGCGAGACCGCACGCCAGGCGGCGACGCTGCGGGCAGAACCCGTCGGCGGGCTTTGTCGGCACGTTCACTTTTCCTCCAGCGACCGGAGCGTCGCACGGCGAATCATAGGGGCGGCGGCGACGGCCGTGATCGCAATTTGGGGCGTCAACGCCCGGGCGGAAGAGGCGACATCCGAACGGATTCGCGCGCGCGTCGAGCAGCTGGGGATCGGGAACGACCGCATCGATGGCGCGCCGCTGGCGGCGCGACGGCTGATTGCCGATTTCTATCGGCGCAGGGACTTCCGGCCCGCTTGGAACCGGCCGGGACAGGCCGAAGCGATGCTGGCGCTCGCGCAGGACAGCGTCAGCCACGGACTCGACCCGGCCGACTATCACACCGCGGCGCTCGAGCGCATCGCGGCGGCCGGGTCCGATACGGCGTTCGACCCCGCCGAGCGCGAGCTGCTGCTCACCGACAGCTTGATCCGGCTCGCCTACCACCTGCACTTCGGCAAACTGAACCCGCGCGAGCTTTACCCGGGCTGGAATTTCGCGCGCTCGCTCGGGTCGGTCGATCCGGTGCAGGCGCTCGACGAGGCGCTCGCGGCGCCGCGGCTGCAGAACGCGGTCGAGCGTTTCGCGCCGCAGGTGCCGGCCTACGGCGACCTGCGCAAGGCGCTAGCGCGCTACCGCGCGATCGAGGCGGGAGGGGGTTGGCCGCAGATCCCGCCGGGGCCGCCGCTCGAGACCGGGGCGCAGGGCCCGCGGGTGATCGAGCTGCGCGCGCGCATGACGGCAGCCGGAGACCTCGCGCCGTCGGCGGCCGCCGATGCGGCGGGCTTCGACGCCGCGCTCGATGCCGCGGTGCGCGACTTCCAGCGGCGCCACGGGCTCGACGAGGACGGCGTTGTTGGACGGCGCACCCTCGAGGAGCTCAATGTCCGCGTGCAGGAGCGCATCGACCAGATCCGCGTCAACCTCGAGCGGCTGCGCTGGGTCGCGCGCGACCTCGCGGGCGACTACCTGATCGTCGACGTCGCCGGCTATGGCGCCCGGCTGTTTCTCGGCGGCCGGCAGGTGTGGTCGTCGCGCGTGGTGGTGGGCCAGCCCTACCGCGAAACGCCGACGTTTCGCGCCGAGATGCGCACCGTCGTCTTCAACCCGACCTGGACCGTGCCGCCGACCATCTTCAAGGAGGACGTGCTGCCGAAGGTCGAGGCGGACTCGGGCTTCCTCGAGCGCAACCACATGCGGGTCGTCGACATGGCGGGCCATCCGGTCGACGCGTCGGGCCTGGACTGGGCGCGGTACGAAACCGGACACTTCCCGTATGAAATCGTGCAGGCGCCGGGGCCTGACAACCCGCTCGGGCGGATCAAGTTCCTGCTGCCCAACCCGCACGACGTCTATCTGCACGACACGCCGGCGAAGGCGTTGTTCGGCAGGACCGAGCGGGCGTTCAGCTCGGGTTGCATCCGGCTCGAGCGGCCGCTCGAACTCGCGGTCCTGCTGCTCGGGGACCCCACGCGGTGGAGCGCGGACGCGGTCGAGGCGGCGATCTCGAGCGGCCAGACCCGGTTCGTCGGGGTCGGCAGGCCGGTGCCGGTGATGATCCTGTACTTCACCGCGGATGCCGGCGAGGCCGGCGTGCGTTTCCTGCGCGACGTCTACGGCCGCGATCGGCGGATCCTGGCCGGGCTGCAGCGGGTGCCCCGGTTCACGAAAGTGGACCGGTGAAGCCGTGCAGCGCCGGCCGGCGGCGGGTCGTCCGCGCCGGTTGATGGGCCGCCGGCGCCGTGGTCTATTTGTGCTGCTTCAGGGTGTTGAGCCAGTCGGTCCAGTCGACCGGCCCGCTGGTGAAGCGCTTCTGCAGGTTCCCGAGCACGCGGTCCCACGCGTGGTCGAAGTACTGGTAGGCCTTGTCCCATTCGCCGCCGTCGCCCCAGCCGACGTGATGCAGGTTGAGCCGCGTGTGGTCGGCGTCGATCGGGGTCAGCCGGACGATGACCAGCGTGCGCTGGGCGCGAACTTCGGGCAGCGACGGCGGCGCGTTCCAGTCGAACGACAGCATGCGCTTGGGCTGCAGCGCCATGAAGCGCATCTCGTCGGCGCCCTTCATGCCGGGCTCGCCGAACGGGTTGATGAAGATGTGGAAGGCGCCGCCGACGCGCGCGTCGATCTCGGCGTCGGGGGCGAAGAAGCTCGTGATGCCTTCACGCGTCGTCCAGGCACTCCATACCTGGTCGATGCCGGCCGGAATCGAGACTTCCTTGTTCAGGGCGCGTTCTTCGGCGGCCGCGCCGCCATGGGCGGCGGCGAGAGCCAGGCAAAACGCGACAGCGGTGGCGCGGATGAGCATGCGGTCGCTCCGGGTGGGGGTTGCGCCGATTATGCAGCCGCGGCCCGCATCACGCCGGCCGCGCCGCGGTCCGGACCACCGTCACGGCACAGTGCGCGTACGCGATGACCTGGCGGGCCACCGACCCGATGAGCCAGCGTTCGAACATCGTGTGGCCGCGGTGGCCGACCACGATGTGATCCACGCCGTGCCCCTCGGCATAGCGCACGATCTGCTCCGCGGGGTGTCCGACCGCGACGTGGAACTGCGTCTTGAATTCCTCCTGGGCCAGCTTGACCTTGATCGGCGCGAGCACCTTGTCGTAGTGGCGCCGCGAGTTCTCGATCACCGCCTCGGTCTCGACCTCGTCGCCGAATTCGGGAGGGCGGGCCACGGCAAGGACGTGCATTTCGGCGCCGTACTTCCGCGCAAGGTCGACCGCGAACGAAAACGCTTGATTGGCCGAATCGGAACCGTCGAAGCCGAGCAGGATCTTGCGGATCATTCGGCCCTCGCTGCCGGGGAATCGACCGCGGACCCCGGCACGCCCGTTCCATCGCGCTTCGGATCGCCGGGCAGCAGATGCCGCGGCAGGAAAAACGCATTGGCGATCAGCGTCGGCACGACGGCGCTGCCGATCACCGCGGCCACGAGCGCCGAGTATTGCCCCTGGTCCACGATCCCGTGCGACAGCCCGAAGAGCGAGGAGATGGTGCCGAAGGTCAGGCCCGTCGACATGAGGAGCGTCGTGTACATGCCTTCCTGCCTGGGCGATCCGTGCGCCCGCGTCACAGGATAGACCCCCGCGATCTTGGCGAGCAACTTGAGCGCAAGCATCAGCAGGAAGGACGCCGGGGCGGCGGCCAGGGCGGGCAGCGAAACCAGCGATCCCGCGCGGATGAAATAGAACGGCGTGAGCAGGCCGAAGGTGAGGGTGCGCAGACGGCGGACCAGTGCGTGGTCCTTCCCGACCGTGCCTGCCAGCACCATTCCCATCAGGTAGGCGGGCAGCACCGCCTCGCTGTCGGCCCAGCTCGCGAGCGCGCCGAGCGCGAACAGGCACAGCATCAGGAACTTGGCTTCGAGCTCCGACGGCCGGTTGCCGAAGCGGCGGAAGAAGCGCGGCGTGATCCATGGCAGGACGAGAAACACCAGGCTCAGCGCCGCCAGGAAGACGAGCGTGCGGCCGGTGAACGGCGCAAAGATCAGGCCGAGGGCGACGACGGTTGCGAGATCCGTGATGAAGCAGGCGGTCAGCACCGCCTTGCCGTAGTCGGTTCGGTTCAATCCGAATTCGAGCATCACGGCGTAGACCACGGCGACCGACGTGGTGGACATCGCAATGCCGGCCAGCCAGCTGGCCTCGGCCGTCCAGCCAAGCCACCAGCGCGCGCCCGCGGCGCAGGCCAGGAACGGCGCGGCGAAACTCACCAGTCCGACAGCGCCGGCGAGCTTCCATTGCCTGCGCAGGACGGCCGGATCGAGCTCGGCCCCGGCGAGAAAGGTCAGCAGGATGGCGCCGGCGCCGGAAAGGAACTTGATCCACGTGGCATCGCCGGCCAGCACCACGGCGCCGAGCGACGCGCCGATGATCAGCTGCGCGATGGTGCCGACGACGATCTCGGAGAGGGCGGTGGCGATGCGAAGCCCGATCGCGGCGAGCGTCGCGACCAGCGCCAGGCCGAGCCACAGCGCCGCCTGTGCCCAGATCTCGGTCATGGCGCCGCTCCGTCCCGATCGCGGGCGCGAGGAACAAGGGCTTCGTGTTCGGGATCGCGGCCGCCGCGATCCGAGGATGCCGCGCCGGTTTCGCTCATCGCTTCTCCTCGTTGGAGCTGGTCTGTCACTCCCGCAACGAGGAACGCGGCTGTGGCACTTCGCCATGGCCGGGCACCAGCCCGGCCGCCAGACGCCTACCTTTCCCGTGGGCGGGAACACCGGTAGGCATCATCAGCCACAAGGATCAAGCCAAGGGGCGGTTAGAGGAGGTATGCCATCTCCCGTGGGGAGATGATAAGCGCGATTCGGCCTTCCGCGCTAGGTACGCCACGCCAGCCATGCGGCCGTGATCGCGAGCGTGCTCAGCGTCACCGGGACGCCGGTGCGCGCATGCCGCCGCCAGTCGATCGAGATGCCGCGCCGGCGGGCCGCCGCGACGACGATGATGTTGGCGATCGAGCCGACGATCAGCAGGTTGCCCGACAGCGTGCTCGCCAGCGCGAGCAGCGGGCCGTCGAGCGGCGCGCGCGCCAGCGGCAGAAGCAGCATCACCGCCGGCACGTTCGACACGATGTTGGACAGGAGAAAGGTCACCGCGAAGAGCGGCGCCGGCGCTCCGACGGGAATCCCCGCGTCGGCCAGCCAGTGCACGGCGTGCGCGGCCACCCCGGTGTCGGCGAACGCGCGGTTCACCACGAACAGGCCGATGAAAAGGATCAGCAGCTCCCAGTCGACCTGGCCCAGCATCTCGCGCGAGTGCAGCTTCCGGCTCGTCAGCAGCAGGCCTGCGCCGACCAGCGCCGCCACCTCGCGCGGCCACGAGGTGAGCAGGAACACCGCCACGAGCGCGCCGGTGACCGCCAGGCCCTTGAAGGTCTGCCACGGGTCGAGCTCGATTCCCGGCGCGGCAGCTTGCGGCGGCGCCGCCGCGCCTTCGAGGATCCACCGGCCCCGCGCCTGCCACGCGATCAGCATCCAGGTCGCGACCAGCCCGCCGAGCACGGGAACGGCTGCTTCGAGCAGGTAGGCACTGAATGGGACGTTCAGCACCTGGCCGATCAGCATGTTCTGCGGATTGCCGATCAGCGTGGCCGCGGAACCCACGTTGGCGCTGCAGGCGAGTGCCAGCAGGAAGGGCGCCGGGTCGAGGCGACGGCGCGCGCAGGCGTCGATCAGCGCGGGGGCGACCGCCAGG
>CAZEIW010000129.1:0-3878 GCA_964512305.1 uncultured Burkholderiaceae bacterium
GTGTGCCGGCTAGAACGCGCACAGCGCCAGATCGAATTCCACGTCGCGCTCGATCGGCCGCGGTTTGAAGTCCCCGTCGGGCGTCGTGAACCGGATCCACAGCGCGTACTTGTTGGCGCTGATCTCGGGAATCGCCTCCAGGCCGCGCGCGACCCGCACCTGGAGCAGCGAATAGCTCTTGCCCTGCAGCATCTGCTGGTAGGCGCCGGCGGGCGCGTTGTGGCGGGCGCGGTGCGCGCTCTCGCGCAGCAGCTGCAACACGATCGCCAGCGCGAGGTTGAACTGCGACAGCGGCCGCACCCAGGTTTGCAGGTCCTGCGCGCGGTGCTCGGCGCCGCGCGTGAGCCACGCGTGATAGGAAGGGTGATCGAATTCGCAGGTGCCGCCGGGGATGATCGAGCGGCTGCGAATGCTCATCAGCCAATCGTTGTCGCGCAGGTACTGGCCCGCCTTGCCGGCAGTCGCGTTCAGGCCCGCCTGCGCGGTCTCGATGCCGGCGAGCACCGAGTGCAGCGCCTCCTCGGAAACCCGCGGGTTGTTGCGCAGCGCGTTGAGCGTCTGCTTCTGCCGCTCGAGCTCCTGCAGCAGCTCGCCCTTGAGGTCCGAGCGCGACGTGACCTCGAGGATCTCGAACAGCGTCAGCAGCGCGGTATGGTGGGCATACGGATGGGTCTGCTCGCAGAAATACCGCAGCTTGTCGAACAGGTCCTCGAGGCGCAGCAGCGTGCGCACCCGCTCGCTGAACGGATACTCGTACAGGACCTCGTCGACGGCAGGTTCGCCCATGCGCTCGCGCAAGATATCACACGCCGCCGGCGTAGACGCGGTGCAGGCGCGCCACGCGCGCCTCGAGCGCCTGCAGCGTGCCGGCGTTGAAGATCACGTCGTCGGCGAGCGCCAGCCGCCGGGCGCGGCCGGCCTGCTGGCCCGCGATCGCCCGCACCTCGGATTCGCCGAGCGAACTGCGCGCGGCCGCGCGCTCGACCTGCAGCTCCAGCGTGCAGTCGACGACCAGCACGCGGTCGAAGCGGCCGGGGACCGCGCTCTCGGCGAGCAGGGGGATGTCGAACACCAGGTAGGGCGCGCGCGGCGCGAGCTCGCGCGCGCGCTGCTCGCCGCGGGCGCCGATCAACGGATGCAGGATGCCCTCGAGGCGACCGCGCGCCTGCGGGTCGGCGAAAACCCGCTGGCGCATCCGCGCGCGGTCGAGCGCGCCGTCCGCGCCGATGAACTCGGCGCCGAAGGCGGCGGCGATCGGCCCGATCGCCGCGCCGCCAGGCGCGGTCAGTTCGCGCGAGATCGCGTCGCTGTCGATCACCCCCGCCCCGAGCGCGCCCAGCATCGCCGTAACCGTCGACTTGCCGCTGCCGATGCCTCCCGTGAGGCCGATCCGCAGGCGCGGCGGGGGGTCAGCCGAGTCCGAGGACGCCGGCGATCGATTTTCCATACAGCAGGACGATCACGCCAGCGGCGGCCAGGTATGGACCGAACGGGATCGGGATGTCGCGGCCGCGCCGCGCGAGCACGATCAGGATCACACCCACCACCGCCGCGACCAGCGACGACATCAACACGATCGGCAGCAGCATCTTCCAGCCGAGCCAGGCCCCGAGCGCCGCCAGCAGCTTGAAATCGCCGTACCCCATGCCTTCCTTGCCGGTGGCGAGCTTGAACGCCCAGTACACGGCCCACAGCGCCAGGTAGCCCGCGACCGCGCCGATCACCGCCTCGCGCAGCGGCACGAACCCCCCGGCAAGGTTGACGAGCAGGCCGATCCAGAGCAGCGGCTGGGTCAGGCTGTCGGGCAGCAGCGTCGTGTCCGCATCGATGAAGGTCAGCGCGATCAGGTACCAGACCAGCACCAGCGCGGCGCCTGCGGCCGGGCCCCAGCCGAAGTGGGCGGCGACCCATAGCGACAGCCCGGCCGTCAGAGCCTCGACCACCGGGTAGCGCAGGCCGATCGGAGCGCTGCAGAATGCGCATCGCCCGCGCAGCGCCAGGTAGGAAAAGACGGGGATGTTGTGCAGCGCGTGCAGCGTCCTGCCGCACGCCGGGCATTGCGACCGGGGCGTCCACAGGTTGTAGCGCGCCGCGGCCTGGGGTTGCCTGCCTTCCAGCTCCGCGCACTGCGCTGCCCACTCGGCCTGCATCATGCGCGGCAGCCTGTGGATCACCACGTTCAGGAACGAGCCGATCGCCAGCCCGACCACCGCCGCCGCCAGGGCGAACACGGAGTCGGGCGGAAACGGCACGATAGGGCGGTGCAGCGCGTCGGCGGGGTCAGACGACCTGGCCGAGCTTGAAGATCGGCAGGTAGATCGCGATCACGATGCCGCCGATGATCACGCCGAGCACCACCATGATCATCGGCTCGATCAGGCTCGACAGCGCATCGACCGTCTCGTCGACCTCGCGCTCGAAGTAGTCGGCGACCTTGGTCAGCATCGAGTCGAGCGAGCCCGACTCCTCGCCGATCGAGGTCATCTGGACCGCCATGTTCGGGAACACGCCGGAATTCTGCATCGCCTGCGCCAGGCTGGTGCCGATGTTGACCTCGGTCTGGATCTGGCGCGTCGCCTCCGTGTAGACGGCATTGCCGGCCGCCGGTCCGACCGAATCGAGCGCCTCGACCAGCGGCACGCCGGCCGCGAACGTGGTCGACAGCGTGCGCGTCCAGCGCGCGATCGCCGCCTTGCGCATCAGCTCGCCGATCACCGGCGGCTTCAGGATGAAGCGGTCGAAGGCCATCTGGACCTTCGGCGAACGGCGCCATGCCTGGTAGATGAAGTACATGCCGCCGAAGCCGCCGATCAGCAGCAGGTACCAGTACTCGGTGAAGAAGTCCGACATCTTGATCACCGCCATCGTGGGCGCCGGAAGATCCGCGCCGAAGCTGGTGAACACGTTCTTGAACGCCGGAACGACGAAGATCATGATGATCGACGTCACCAGGATCGCGACCAGGATGATCATGACCGGGTAAAAAAGGGCTTTCTTGATCTTGCCCTTGAGCGCGATCGTCTTCTCCTGGTACGTCGCCAGGCGGTCGAGCAGGTTCTCCAGGATGCCGGCCTGCTCGCCCGCGGCGACCAGGTTGCAGAACAGCGGATCGAAATACATCGGGTACTTGCGGAACGCCTGGTTCAGGCTGGTTCCCGTCTCGACGTCGGAGCGGATGTCGTTGAGCAGGCGCGCCAGCGACGGGTTCGAGTGCCCGCGGCCGACAATGTCGAAGCACTGCAGCAGCGGCACCCCGGCCTTCAGCATCGTCGACAGCTGGCGCGTGAAGAGCGCCAGATCCTTGCCCGAGATCCGGCGCCCGCGCGGCAGCGACTGCTTCTTGATCTTGGTCGCGAGGATGCCGCGCCGCCGCAGCGAGGCGGCGACGACCGATTCGCCGCCGGCGCGCATCTCGCCCTTGACGATGCGCCCGCTCTTGTCGCGGCCTTCCCATTGGAACATCGCCTCGCGTATCGCGTCGCGCGGCCGTGCGATTGCGCTCGTTGCCATGATTGATTCCTTATCGAACAACTGGCCGGCGGCCGGGCCCGCAAGGGGGCTTCAGCCGGCGGCCGTAAGACCGGAAGTGAGGGGGCCCCGAGGGCCCGCGGCGCGCCCGATCCGCGCGCTCATTCGTTGGTGCAGCCCAGCACTTCGTCGACCGTCGTCACGCCCTGCTTGACCTTGAACAGTCCCGACCGGCGCAGGTCGCGCACGCCGTCGCGCTGGGCCTGCTGCCCGATGTCGAGCGAGCTGGCGTTTTTCAGGATCAGGTGCTGGATCGCCTCGGTGATCGGCATCACCTCGTAGATGCCGGTCCGTCCCTTGTATCCGCTGCCCTTGCAGCGGTCGCAGCCGACCGCCTTGTACGGGACCCA
>CAZEIW010000130.1:0-17547 GCA_964512305.1 uncultured Burkholderiaceae bacterium
GGAACTCCCAGTAGCCCGCATAGGGCTTGCCGGCCGGCCGGTCGGCCAGCAGCACGGCGCCGTCGTCGCGCAGCACCACGCCGACGGCGACATGCGTGACGGGGCGGCCCCGGACCGTGGCGCCGGCGGCCGTGCCGCTCACGGCGACGCCAGGCCGCGGCGGCCGGCGAAATCGCGCGCGAACTGCAGCGCGACCCGGCCCGAGCGCGAACCGCGCGAGAGCGCGAACTGCAGCGCCTCCTCGCGCGCCGCCGCGATCGCGTCGGCGTCGACGGCGAAGCGCCGCAGCCAGTGGCCGACGATGTCCAGATAGTCGTCCTGCCGGAACGGGTGGAACGAAAGCCACAGGCCGAAGCGCTCCGACAGGGAGATCTTCTCCTCGGATGTCTCGCCCGGGTGCAGCTCGCCCTCCGCGTCGTAGCGGGCGTCGAGGTTCTCCTGCATGTATTCCGGCATCAGGTGGCGCCGGTTGGAGGTCGCGTAGATCAGCAGGTTCTCGGCGGCGGCCGCGAGCGAACCGTCGAGAGCCGCCTTGAGCGCCTTGTACGAGGCGTCGGACGGCTCGAACGACAGGTCGTCGCAGAACACGATGAAGCGTTCCGGGCGCTGGGCGACCGCCGCGGTGATTTCGGGCAGATCGACCAGGTCGTGCTTGTCGACCTCGATCAGGCGCAGACCGCGGTCCCGGAACCGCGCCAGGCATGCGCGCACCAGCGAGGACTTGCCGGTGCCGCGCGCGCCGGTGAGCAGCACGTTGTTGGCGGGCAGCCCGCGGACGAACTGCTCGGTGTTGCGCAGGATCGCCTGCTTCTGCGCGTCGACGCGGAACAGGTCCTCGGGGGCGATCGCCGCGACCCGCAGCACGGCCTCCAGGTGGCCCGCGTCGACGCCGAGGAAGCGCCGCTTGCGCCAGCGGAACGCCGGGGCGCTCCAGTCGGTGCCGCCCAGCGGCGGCAGCAGGGCGTCGAGACGCCGGAGCAGCCGTTCGGCCAGTTGTTCGAGGGAGCCCGGATCGGCCACGGCGGCGCCCCTCAGCTTCGGTAGTCGGCGTTGATCGACACGTACTGGTGCGACAGGTCGCAGGTCCAGACGGTCCTTTGCGCGGTGCCGCGCCCCAGCTCGATGCGCACCGCGATCTCCGCCCCTTTCATCACGCGCTGTCCATCCTCCTCGCGGTACTGCGGATGGCGGCAGCCGTCCCGGGCGACCCAGACTTCGTTCAGGTACAGCTGCACCCGCCCGGCGTCGAGGTCGGCGACACCGGCATTGCCGACCGCGGCCAGGATCCGCCCGAGGTTGGGGTCGGACGCGAAGAACGCGGTCTTGACCAGCGGCGAGTGCGCGACCGCGTAGGCGACCCGCTGCGCCTCGGCCTCGCTGGCCGCCTGCCCGACCGTGATCTCGATGAACTTGGTCGCGCCTTCGCCGTCGCGCACGATCGCCTGCGCGAGCTGCTGCGCGACCGCCGCCACGCCGTCGGTCAGCGCGTCGAGCCGGGGATCGTCGATCGATTCGATCGCGCGCATGCCGCTCGCCGCGCTGGCGATCGCCACGAACGAATCGTTGGTCGACGTGTCGCCGTCGACCGTCACGCGGTTGAACGACCTTTCGGCCACGCGCCGCACCAGCCGCGCCAGGATCGCCGGCGCGACCGCCGCGTCGGTCGCGATGAAGCCGAGCATGGTCGCCATGTCCGGGCGGATCATCCCGGCCCCCTTGGCGATCCCCGTCACGGCCACGGTCTGCCCGCCCAGAGCGATGCGGCGCGAGGCGGCCTTGGCGACGGTGTCGGTCGTCATGATGGTCTCGGCAGCCTCGGCCCAGCGGTCCGGCGCCAGCCGCGCGATCGCCTGCGGCAGCGCGTCGATGAGGCGTTGCGTGGGCAGCGGTTCCATGATCACGCCGGTGGAGAAGGGCAGCACCTGCACCGGCTCGCACCCGGCGAGCGCGGCAGCCGCAACGCAGGTCCGGTGCGCGTCGGTGAGTCCCTGCTCGCCCGTGCCGGCATTCGCGCACCCCGTGTTCACCACCAGCAGGCGGATCGGCCTTCCCAGGCCGAGATGCGCCCGGCAGACCTGGACCGGCGCCGCGCAGAACCGGTTCTGCGTGAAGACGCCGGCCACCGAGGCGCGCTCGCCTGTCCGGATCAGCAGCAGGTCCTTGCGGCCGGCCTTGCGGATGCCGGCCTCGGCCCAGCCGAGCTCGACGCCGGCGACCGGGTGCAGGTCCTCGGGACGCGGCGCGGGGAGGTTCACCGCCACGGCCGGCTCGTCAGGCGATCCGACCGTGGCATTGCTTGTACTTCTTGCCGCTGCCGCAGGGGCAGGGGTCGTTGCGGCCGACCTTCTCGCCGAAGCGGCGGAAGGGCTGCGCCGGCGCCGGTGCCGCGGCGGGCTCGGGCGCCAGCGCAACGGCGACGTCGCCCGACTCCGCCTCGGGCTCGCCCGCCAGCGCCGCGGGGCCGAAATCCTGGTGCTGCGCGCGGGCGAGTTCGACGCGCCGCTCGGCCTCCTGCTCGATGCGCGCCTCGGTGCGCTCGATCTCCTCCTGCGACTGGATGCGCACGTTCATCAGCAGCTTGACGACATCGGCGCGGACGCGGTCGATCAGCAGGCCGAACAGCTCGAAGGCCTCGCGCTTGTACTCCTGCTTCGGCTGCTTCTGCGCATAGCCGCGCAGATGGATGCCCTGCCGCAGGTGGTCGAGCGCGGCCAGGTGCTCGCGCCAGTGCTGGTCGAGCACGTTGAGCATGATCGAGCGCTCGAAGCCGCTGAACGCGGCGCGGTCCACCAGCGCCAGCTTGGCCTCGTACGCCTCGTCGGCGGCCTTCAGAACGCGCGCGAGCACCGTGGCGTCGGTGAGACTCGCCTCGTCGTCGAGCCAGCGCTTGATCGGCAGGTCGATGTGCCAGTCGTCGGCGAGCACGCGCTCGAGCGCCGCGACATCCCACAGCTCCTCGACGGTGTCCTCCGGGATCAGGCTGCGCACCAGGTCGGTGAAGAACCCGTGCCGCAGGTTGGTGACCATCTCGCCGATATCGGAGGTCTCGAGCACCTCGTTGCGAAGCCGGTAGATCTCCTTGCGCTGGTCGTTGGCGACGTCGTCGTACTCGAGCAGCTGCTTGCGGATGTCGAAGTTGCGCGCCTCGACCTTGCGCTGCGCGGTCTCGATCGACCGCGTCACCATGCCCGCCTCGATCGCCTCGCCCTCGGGCATGTTCAGCCGATCCATGATCATCCGCATGCGGTCGCCGGCGAAGATGCGCAGCAGCGGGTCCTCCATCGACAGGTAGAAGCGCGACGCGCCGGGGTCTCCCTGGCGTCCGGAGCGGCCCCGCAGCTGGTTGTCGATCCGGCGCGACTCGTGCCGCTCGGAGCCGATGATCTTCAGGCCCCCGGCGGCGACGACGCCCTCGTGCAGCTGCTGCCACTCGCGGCGCAGTTTCGCGATGCGCGCCTCCTTCTCGTCGTCGGGCAGCGATGCGTCGGCGCGGACGAAATCGACCTGCTTCTCGACGTTGCCGCCCAGGACGATGTCGGTGCCTCGGCCCGCCATGTTGGTCGCGATGGTGATGACCCCCGGGCTGCCGGCCTGCGCGACGATCTCGGCTTCCTTCGCGTGCTGCTTGGCGTTGAGCACCTGGTGCGGCAGCCCCCCCTTGCGAAGCAGCTCCGACAGCGCCTCGGAGTTCTCGATCGACGTCGTTCCGACCAGCACCGGCTGCCCGCGCTTGTGGCAGTCGCCGATGTCCTCCAGGATCGCGTTGTACTTCTCGCGCACGGTGCGGTAGATCTTGTCCTGGTCGTCGACCCGGATCATCGGGCGATGGGTCGGAATGACGACCGTTTCGAGCCGGTAGATCTCCTGGAACTCGTAGGCTTCGGTGTCGGCGGTGCCCGTCATGCCGGCGAGCTTGGTGTACATCCGGAAGTAGTTCTGGAACGTGATCGACGCCAGCGTCTGGTTCTCCTGCTGGATCGTGGCCCGTTCCTTGGCCTCGACCGCCTGGTGCAGCCCCTCGGACCAGCGCCGCCCCGGCATCAGCCGCCCGGTGAACTCGTCGACGATGATCACCTCGCCGTTCTGCACCACGTACTGCTGATCGCGGTGGAACAGGTGATGCGCGCGCAGCGCGGCGTTCAGGTGGTGCATCAGCACGATGTTGTGCGGCGCGTACAGGCTCTCGCCCTCGGCGAGCAGGCCGCGCTTGGCCAGGATCCCCTCGATCTTCTCGTGACCCTGCTCCGAGACGTGGATCTGGTGCCCCTTCTCGTCGACCCAGAAGTCGCCTTCGGCGTTCTCGTCGGCCTGCCGCGTCAGCAGCGGCGGGATCTCGTCCATCCGGCGGTACAGCTCGGTGTGGTCCTCCGCGGGCCCCGAGATGATCAGCGGCGTGCGCGCCTCGTCGATCAGGATCGAATCGACCTCGTCGACGATCGCGAAGTTCAGGCCGCGCTGGCGCCGGTCCTCGATCCGGAACTCCATGTTGTCGCGCAGGTAGTCGAAGCCGAACTCGTTGTTCGTGCCGTACGTGATGTCGGCCGCGTAGGCGGCATGCTTGTCGGTGCCCGACTGCTGCGAAAGGATGACTCCGACCGACATGCCGAGGAAGCGATAGACGCGCCCCATCCACTCGGCGTCGCGGCTGGCCAGGTAGTCGTTGACGGTGACCAGGTGCACGCCCTTGCCCGACAGCGCGTTGAGGTAGACCGCGAGCGTCGCGGTCAGCGTCTTGCCTTCCCCGGTGCGCATCTCGGCGATCTTGCCGTCGTGCAGCACCATGCCGCCGATCAGCTGCACGTCGAAATGGCGCATTCCGAGGGTCCGCTGCGCGGCCTCGCGCACCACGGCGAACGCCTCCGGCAGCAGCTGATCGAGCGTCTCGCCGGCCGCGTGGCGGCTGCGGAACTCGACCGTCTTGGCCGCGATCTGCTCGTCGCTCAAGGCCGTCACGGCCTTTTCGAGCGCGTTCACGCGTTCGACCACGCGCTGGTATTGCTTCAGCAGGCGCTGATTGCGGCTGCCGAAAATGCGGGTCAGGATTCCGGGGGTGGTCATCGGTGCCTGTGCTGGGATCGGCCACGCGTGTGCGAACGCCGGCCGGCGCCGACACCCGCTGGGATCTGTCGGTGGCGCACGGGCGTGCGCCGATGGAGCCGGAAATTATCTCACAGGCAGGCAGGCGGTCCCGGCGGCGGCCCCGGGGGACCGACGTTCCGAGCTGCCGGTGGCGCGGCCTACTGCTGCGACGGCGGGCTTGCTTCGGCGGGCGCCGCGGGTGCTGCCGCGACCGCATCCACCGTGGCGCCGGCGTTGGCCGCGGCGGCCCCGTCGGCGGCAGGCGCGATCGCCGGAACCGCGACCGTCTTCCTGGGCGCGGGCGCCGCGTCGGCCGGAGCCGCGACCGCCCTGGTATCGGCCCGGGCGACGGATGGCGCCATGCCCGCCAGCGGCGAGCTCGGCTTGAGCGAAGCGAGGTACTTGGAGGGGTTCTGCGGCACGCCGTTGACGTGCACCTCGAAGTGCAGGTGCGGTCCGGTCGAGCGGCCGGTGGTGCCCACTTCGGCGATCTTCTGTCCCTTGCGCACGAAGTCGCCGGCCTTGACGAAGAGCCGGCTCGCGTGCCCGTACAGCGTCGACAGGCCGTGGCCGTGGTCGATTTCCACCATCTTGCCGAATGCGGGATTGACCTCGGCGGTGGCGACCACGCCGCCTGCCGCCGCGAAGATCGGCGTTCCGACGGGGGCGGCGAAATCGACGCCGGCGTGCATCGCGAGCTCGCCGGTGAACGGATCGGTGCGCATGCCGAAGCCCGAGCCGACGAAGCCCTCGGACAGCGGCGTATCGCGCGGCAGCAGCGCGTTGCGCGCCTGGGTGTGCACGAGCTCGGATTCGATCACGTTCATGTAGTCCGAGCGCTGCTCGACCCCGTGGCCGATGCGATGCGCCTCGGACTGCAACTCGTCCATGGTCAGCGGCCGCGATACCGAGGGCTCGGCGCCCCCGCGGCCGGGCAGCTCGTGGAAATTGAACTCCTCGGGCCGGATCCCGGCAAGCTTCGACACGCGTTCGCCCAGCGCGTCGAGGCGCAGCAGCCGCGCCTCCATCTCGCCCAGCATCTTCGCCATCGCCGTGACGTTGTCGCGCACGTATTGCTCGTTGCGCGCCACCTGGTCGCGCATCACGAGCGACACCAGGCTCTGCACGATCGGCACGTTGCGCTCGGCCGCGAGACGGAACGTGACTGCATACAATCCGGCAACGGCCAGCACGACCAGCGCGGCCATGCCGAACGCGGCCAGCGCGACGGTTTTGCGCGACAGCGTCACCGTCCGGGCTTGCGCCAACCGCCGATCGACCAGAATTATCTGCACCCAAACCTCCGCCGTTCCGCTGGGGCCCGCTTCGTGTTATTCATTATCGACACCGCCGTCGCGGCACTGAATCCCATGCTGCCGACCTCATTCGGATGAGCCATATTCATGAGCCCTACCGCCCGTAGCCTCGGCCAGGCCCTGGCCGACGCTCCGGCAGCCGCCGCGCTGATGGCGCGCGTGGCAGCCTCGCAACGGGCTGCCGGCATCATCGCGCCGGCATGCGCCGAGCTAACGCCGGAATACGACCCGAATCGGCCGGGAGCCTGCGAACTGCGCGAGGGTGTGCTGCGCCTCTACGTGCGCTCGAATGCGCAATCCGCCAAGCTGCGGCAGGCGACACCCCGCCTGCTGCAAAGCCTGCATCGGCAAGGGTTGGAAGTTAGCGAAATACGATTCGCCATACAACCGCCAGGCGCATCCGAGGCAAGCGCTGCCGCGCCCGGGACAGACCCGCGCGAGGCGCTCCCGAGGGGCGAATTGGAGCGGGAAGCGGCCCGCTCGCTTCAAGCCCCGCTTGCCTTTGCGCGTAAGCTTGCACTGACTCTCCCGACCGGCGCGCTGCGGGAAGCCGCCGGCCGGCTCGACGCGAGCCTGCGCCGCCGCCTCGCAAGAATGCGCGAGTTAGGTCAGGCGTTCGAACAACAGGACGGCGAAGAAAACAAGCCCACCGATAAGCCCTGATCCGATCAGGCGCCACGCCCACGTGAGGTAAGCCGTACGGCCGGTGTAGAAATAGAGGCCCGCGAAGACGGCGATCGCGGCGCCGAGCGCGAACAGCAGCAGGCGAAACAGGGCCATGGCCGTTCGGGGCGCCGCCCGGGTCAGCCGAACGCCGGCCGCAGGAAAGCCTCCGGGGCGGCCTGGTCCGCCTGCTCGAACGACACCACCTCGTAGGCGCTGGCATCGGCCAGCAACGCACGAAGCAGGCGGTTGTTCAGCGCGTGGCCGGACTTGTGCGCGCGATAGGCCGCCATCAGCGGCCGCCCGAGCAGGTACAAGTCGCCCATGGCGTCGAGGATCTTGTGCTTGGCGAACTCGTCGCCGCTGCGCAGCCCGTCCGCGTTCAGCACGCGGTACTCGTCCATCACGATCACGTTCTCGAAGCTGCCGCCCAGCCCCAGCCCGGCTGCGCGCAGGGCCTCGACCTCGTTGACGAATCCGAAGGTCCGCGCGCGCGCGACGGCCGTGACGTAATTGTCGCGCGCGAAATCGACCTCGACGTCCTGCTCGGTCGCGTTGATGGCGGGATGATTGAAGTCGATCGAGAACCGCAGCTTGAAGCCGAAATGCGGCTCGAGCCGGGCCCAGATCGCGCGCGCGCCTTCGCCTTCCCGCACTTCCACCGGCTTCACCACGCGCACGAAACGGCGCGGCGCGTTCTGCTCGACGATGCCCGCGGAGCGGATCAGGAACACGAAACTCGCGGCGCTGCCGTCCATGATCGGGATCTCGGCGGCGTCGACGTCGACATGACAGTTGTCGATGCCGAGCCCGGCGAAAGCCGACATCAGGTGCTCGACCGTGGCGATGCGGGCGCCGTCCCGCTCGAGCGTGGTGGCGAGCCGGGTGTCGCCGACCGCGGCAGCCGCGGCGGCGATCTCGACCGGGGGCTCGAGGTCGACACGGCGGAACACGATCCCGGTGTTCGCGGCGGCAGGCCGCAGCGACAGCTCGACCTTGCTGCCGCTGTGCAGCCCGATGCCGACGGTTCGCACGATCGATTTGAGCGTTCGCTGCTTCAGCACGGCGACCAATGAAAGACGTCTGCGGCCGCAGCCGCGGCCGCCGGTGGCTTCGAGTTCCCGAAACGGATGAATGCGGGCGGCGGCCTCGCGGTCGGGTGATCCACGGCCGCGCGCTTCCCCCGGGCAGGCGCGATTGTATCTCCGCTTGCTGCAGCGCGGCGCAAATGGAAAGTTTTGAGTCGTTTCAAACCGATACAGGGGAGCACCGCGCCACGCCGATGGATGACGTTCGCGCCCGCGCAATCACCGCGCTGCGGTGATGGCAGAATGCCCGGCCAGACCAGCCTTGGGGATTGCATGTCGCCGGTTTCCCGCGCACGCCCGCCCGGCACGCGCGTCCTCCACGTTTCGTCGCTCCTGCTGCGCCGCCTGGCGCGCACGATCGCGTTCGCCGCGGCGCTGGCGTGCGCCGCGGCGGGTGCGCAGGCCGCAACCAAGCCGGCCGCACCCAAGGCCGAAGCCGAGCGCCTGACCGCGGTCGCGCGACTGCTGGCCGGCATCGATCCCGGATCGGCCGACCCGGCGTTCGAGCGCGTGACGCAAAGCCCGTCGTGGCAGG
This sequence comes from uncultured Burkholderiaceae bacterium, assembly GCA_964512305.1. Taxonomy (GTDB): domain Bacteria; phylum Pseudomonadota; class Gammaproteobacteria; order Burkholderiales; family Burkholderiaceae_F; genus CAZEIW01. Next base: position 8,682 of record CAZEIW010000130.1, read on the forward strand.
CGCACCGCAAGGCGAGCCGGGCCGGCATACGGCAGCTCAGGGCGCGCCTGGCGAAGATGAACGCGTGGCAGGGCGAGCACCTGCCGCAGCCGGACGGCCCCGGCTCGACGCTGCTCTACCCGTTCAGCGGGCCGGATTTCGTCAACGCGTTTGCGCTGTTCCCCGGCTACGAGCGCTACGTGTTCTTCAGCCTCGAGCCGCCGGGCGAAGTTCCCGCGCTCGAAACCCTCGACGACCAGCAGCTGTCCGACCTGTGCGGCGACCTGCGGTCGGCGCTCAACGACCTCGTGGCGCTGAACTTCTTCATCACCCCGAACATGAAGGAGCGGCTGCAGACCGATGCGCTGCAGGGGACCGTCCCCGTGCTGCTGGCGATGATGGGGCTGCTCGATCTGCGCGTCGAGCACATCGCCCCGCTGGATCCCTGGCCCGACCGCACCGCCGAATACGCACGCCCCGACACGCGTCACCCGGACCTGCCGCTGAAGGGCGTGCAGATCGACTTCACCGACGCCGCGACGCACCGCAGGCACTCGCTGCTGTATCTCTCGCTCGACGTCAGCGACGGGCCCCTGAAGTTCTACCCGGGCTTCGTGCCCTGGCTGCAGAGCTACCGGCATCCGGCCGTGCTGCTGAAATCGGCCTCGTACCTGCTGCACGGAGGCAACTTCCGCAAGGTCCGCACCGTGATCCGCGACCAGGCGGAACTGATCGTCCAGGACGATACCGGCATGCCGTTCAAGATGCTGCGCGACGCGGGCTACGACATCGAGCTTTTCGGCCAGTACGAGCAGCCCGTCAAGCTGTTCGAGAACCGCTACCAGAAGGACCTCGACGACGCGTTCGCGGCCGTCGCCAACCCGGAGCCCCTGCCGTTTCCTTTCGGCTACAACTGGCGCAAGGAAGGCAAGTCGGGATTGATCGTCGCGCGCCATCCGCGCAGCGGGAGATAGCGCGGATGGGCGCTCCGCGTTCGGTCCGCCGCAGGCGGCTGGTGGCGGCCATGGGCGCCGGCTCGCTCTGGCCGCCGCACGCGGCGCCGCAGCCGCAGCCGCAGCAGGAGCAGGAACGGGGCGGTGGCGGCGTGATGACCACCAGCGACGGCGTGCGTCTGAGCTATCTCGAGCGTTCGCCGCCGCAGGGCAGCCCGGCAGCGACGGTGCTGGTCCTGGTTCCGGGCTGGTGCATGCCGGCTTTCGTCTGGGAGCCGCAGCTCGCCGAGTTCGGCGCGCGAATGCGCACGATCGCGCTCGATCCGCGCGGCCAGGGCGATTCGGCGGTGCCGGACGGCGGCTACACCGCCGACCGGCGCGCCGCCGACCTGCATGACCTTCTCGAGGCGCTGCCGCGCGTGGTGCTGGTCGGGTGGTCGCTCGGCGGCCTCGAGGCGCTGCATTACGTGTACCGCTACGGCGCAGGCAGGCTCGCGGCGCTGATGCTGGTCGACAACTCGGTCGGCGAGCCGCCGGCGCCGCCGCCGTCGAAGTTCCTGGACCAGCTGCGCAGCAACCGCGGCGCCACGCTGGACCGCTTCGTGCGGGCCATTTTCACGCGCTCGCTGCCGGAACCGGCGATCGAGCGCATCGAGCACGCCGCGCTGCGCATGCGCCTGCAGGACAGCATCGCGCTGCTGTCGTACCCGTATCCGCGCGAACACTGGCGCGACATCGCGCGCGCGTTCGAAAAGCCGCTCGCCTACTGCGTGACCCCGCAGTATTTCGAGCAGGCGCGCAACCTCGAGCGCGAGCGGCCGTCGACGCGGATCGAGCTGTTCGAGCACGCCGGGCACGCGCTGTTCCTCGACGACGCGCCGCGGTTCAACCGGGTGCTGAGGGAGTTGATCGACGCGGCGGGTTGAGGCAGCTCAGCACGACGCAAGCAGGAGAGCGCAGATGCACGAGGGTTCATGCCACTGTGGAGCCGTTCGGATGACTTTGCCATCTACCCCGGAGGTGGCCACCGACTGCAATTGTTCGCTATGCCGGCGCATCGGCGGACCGTGGGTGTATTTCGAATTCGGCACCGTGAAGATCGAGGCGCAGCCGGAAGCTACCGCCGCATACATCTGGGGAGACAGGACGCTGCGGACGATTCACTGCAGAACCTGCGGCTGCGTCACCCACTGGGAGCCGCTGCAGCCAACGCCGGGCGCCAAGCACGGAGTGAACCTCGGGAACTTCGACCCCAAACTGATCGCGTCAGTTCGCGTTCGTCGGTTCGATGGCGCCGACACGTGGAAATTCATCGACGACTGACTTGAGCAACCGGGCAGTTGCCGCCTCACAGCCAGCGGCGCACCTGCTCCGCGACCCACTCGGGGTCGTCGAGCGGGATGTCGTGCCCGGCCTCCGGATGGACCGCGATCGCGGCGCCCCACCGCCAGGCCAGCGCCTGCGAGCAGCGGGTGTCGACCAGCGCATCGCGCGCGCTGGTCAGCACCAGCAGGGGCGTCGCCGGCCGGTTCGAGGGCGCCCGGTAGCGCGCCGCCGCGAGAAGCTGGCGCAGCGCATTGGCGCGCGACACCGGGCGATCGCGCGCGATCGCGACCCAGTCGTCGAGCACCGGCCCATCGGGCGCGAGGCGCCGGCTGGTGAGGCGCAGGATCGCGCGCTGCCGGGCCCGCTCGCTCGCGCCGGCCAGCATCGCGCACAGCGCCGGGTAGCTGGCGGGCCTCAGGCGGCGGTAGAACGGGCAATAGGGACGCAGGCTGGTGTTGATCAGCACGCAGCCACGCAGCTCGTCCGGATGGCTGGCGGCCCATGCCACGCCAACCATCGCGCCGAGCGACATCGAGAGCACGTGGTACGGCGGCGCCAGGTCGCGCCCGGCCAGCTCCCGGCGGCAGTGCTCGGCCATCGCCTCGACACTCGACGGGCTGCGCGCCGCGTGCAGCCGGCCGCTGCCCGGCAGGTCGATGGCGACGATGTCGGCGCCGCCGACGTGCCGGCGGAACACGTCCGGGAAGCCGCCCCAGTGACCGCTCTCGCGCGCGAGGCCGCGCAGGAAGATCCAGGTGCTCACCGATGCGCCCGCGGGTCGGGACCTTGGCTCAGCGCACCGGGTACCAGTGCTCGAGCGCCTGCTGGCGGTGCTGCGCGCGCGCGGCCTCGGGCGGAATCCAGCGCTGGAAGCTGCATGCGGCGCGAGCGACGAAGTCGAACCACGCCATGTGCCGGCGCAGCACCCGCTGCTGGCGGTGGCCGATCAGCGGATTGAACATCCCGTGGCGGGAGAAGATCTGGCGCGGGTTCTTCTTGACCCAGATCCACGACCCCATCTCGAGCGTGAGCGGCAGGAAGGTACGGCCGGGAAGGGTGCACGCGCGCCGGTACAGGTAGTCCCAGAGGTCGCCGTGCGCGAGGTACTGGCGGCTTTGCGGCTCGAAGATGTAGCGGTGCTGCGGGTGGGTCTGGTCGAAGATGCTCTTGAGGCGGTGCACCTCCGCCAGGTGCGCGATCGGGTGCGCCGTATGGGCGTAGGGAAACCAGATCCGGTCGTTGACGCCGAAGCCGGAGTGGCAGTCGACCGCGATGCTGAAGCTGCGGACCAGCAGTTCCTCCTCGACCACCCGGCACACGGCCTCGTTCTCCGGCTCCATCGGCGCGCCCTTGACGCCGCGGTACCACGGCAGCGCGGCGCTGAACCGCTGCCCGCCGAGGAGGAATGGAACCCGCTCGACGGCGTCGAGCGGCGCGTTGCGCATCAGGTCGACGCCGTTCGGATTGGCGCGCGTGCCGAGCCACATCCCGCCCGGATTGACGATCGGCATGAACACCATGCGCATCGACTCGAGCTGGCGGTGCAGCAGCAGGTCCCATCGGAGCCGCATCACGAGGTTGCGCAGGTACGCGATCACGACATCGGCACCGATCCGTTCGAGTCCATGGACGCCGCCGAAGAATCCGACCGCCGGCACCTCCGGGCTGCGGTTGCCGAGCGTCAGCACATAGACAGGCAGGCGATGCGCGCCGACCTTGGCTTCGCAAACGATTTTCGTTTCGACGAACGGACCGGCGGCCTCGATCAGCTGCTGCAGCTCGGTCAGTTCGGTCAGTTCGGACGGATCGCGCATTGCCGTCATCGGAGCCCCGGGGACAAGCTTATCGGCACGCGGGCGGCGGCGAGCGACGATCCGACCGCCACCGGTCATCGACGCGACATGGCTCCGTCATATCGGACTTGTAGCTTTGGCCTTCCCCCTGCGTAACGAGGCAGTCATGCGCGCAGCAATCCGGAACCTCCTGTCGCACCCCGCCCTCGCGCTGGGCAGCACGGTGCTGTGGGGCGTGATCGAGCTCGTCGCGCTGCTGCGCTCGCGACGGCTCGCGAGATCGGCCCACTAGACGCGGGCCGCCCGCCCGGCCCCTCAATCGGCCTGCTTGCGCAGGAACGCCGGGATATCGAGCCTCTCCGCGGCCACGTCGTCGAGCGCCGCGGCGCGCGCGCCCGCCCCGTCGCGCGAACGCCATACGGCCGGCGTCTCGAAGTGGCTGTAGTCGCTGCCCGCGGCGCCCGCCGCCGACGGCGAGGCGGCGAGCGGCGCGTTGTCGGTGCCGGTGCGCAGCACCGTCAGCGGCGCCTTCTTCTGCGCCGACGCGCGACCGAGCCCGGTCGCGACCACGGTCACCCGCAGCTCCTCTTCCATGGCGTCGTCGCACACGGTGCCGAAGATCACGGTCGCATCGTCGGCGGCGAAGGCGCGGATCGTGTTCATCACCTCGCGCGTCTCCCTCATCTTCAGCGAGGAGTCGGCGGTGATGTTGACGAGGACGCCGCGCGCCCCCGATAGATCGACGCCTTCGAGGAGGGGACTGGCGACCGCCTGTTCGGCGGCCACGCGCGCGCGGTCGGTGCCCTTCGCGGTCGCGGTCCCCATCATCGCCTTGCCGCGCTCCCCCATCACCGTCTTGACGTCCTCGAAATCGACGTTGACCAATCCCGGGATGTTGATGATCTCGGCAATGCCGCCGCAGGCGTTGTGCAGCACGTCGTCGGCGGCGCGGAAGCAGTCGGCCATCCCGGCGTCCTCGCCGAGCACCTCTTCCAGCTTGTTGTTCAGGATCACGATCAGCGAGTGGACCTTGTCCTCCAGCTCGACGAGTCCGGTCTCGGCCACCTTCATGCGCTTCGGCCCTTCGAAGTCGAACGGCTTCGACACCACCGCCACGGTCAGGATGCCCAGCTCCTTCGCCACCTCGGCCACCACCGGCGCCGCGCCCGTGCCGGTGCCGCCTCCCATGCCGGCGGTGATGAAGACCATGTGCGCCCCGCGCAGCGCGTCGGCGATGCGCTCGCGCGCCTCTTCCGCCGCCTGACGGCCGGCATCGGGGCGGCTGCCGGCCCCGAGCCCGGTCTTGCCGAGCTGGATCACATTCCTCACGCTCGAGCGCGACAGCGCCTGGTGATCGGTGTTGGCGCAGATGAACTCCACGCCCTGCACCCCGCGCCGGATCATGTGCTCGACCGCGTTGCCGCCGGCTCCGCCGACGCCGATGACCTTGATCACCGTGCCCCTGGTTTCGGTCTCGAGAATTTCGAATGCCATAGCGTCCTCCTGTGCCGACAAGCTTCAATGCATCAAACCCGCAACGCGCAATGTCAAACACGGCGCGCCGGCACCGCCGGCAACCGAACCACCGCACTTGACGTTCTGCGCTGCGCCCTGGAACCCGTCCATGTCTCAGAAATTCCCCACGATCCACTCGCGCATCCGCTTGAGCGTGCGCTTGAGCGATCCGGTCTGCGCCACCAGCTTGTTGCCGCGCAGCCGCTGCGCGTGCGCCTCGATCAGCAGCCCCATGACCGTCGCGAAGCGCGGGCTGCGCACGACATCGGCCAGCGCCCCGGCATAGACCGGCCAGCCGACCCGGGCCGGCCGCAGGAAGACGTCCTCGGCCAGTTCGCCGACCCCGGGCAGCAGGGCGGTGCCGCCGGTGAGCACGACGCCGCTGGCGACCAGCTCCTCGTAGCCCGAATCCCGGATCACCTGCTGCGCCAGCGTGAACAGCTCCTCGACGCGCGGCTCGATCACCGCCGCCAGCGCCTGGCGCGACAGCAGCCGCGCGGGGCGGTCGCCGATGCCGGGAATCTCGATCTTGTCGGAGGCATCGGCCAGCACCTCCTTGGCGACGCCGTAGCGCAGCTTGATCTCCTCGGCGTCCGGGATCGGCGTGCGCAGCGCCATCGCGATGTCGTTGGTGATCTGGTCGCCAGCGATCGGGATCACCGCCGTGTGCCGGATCGCGCCGCCGGTCAGGATCGCGATGTCGGTGGTGCCGCCGCCGATGTCGATCAGCGCGACGCCGAGCTCGCGCTCGTCGTTGGTCAGCACGGACAGCGACGATGCCAGCGGCTGCAGGATCAGGTCGCGCACCTCGAGCCCGCAGCGGCGCACGCACTTGACCACGTTCTGCGCGGCGCTCACCGCGCCGGTCACGATGTGCACGCGCACCTCCAGGCGCACGCCGCTCATCCCGATCGGCTCGCGGATGTCCTCCTGTCCGTCGACGATGAACTCCTGCGTCAGCACGTGCAGCACCTGCTGGTCGGTCGGGATGTTCACCGCGCGGGCGGTCTCGATCACCCGGTCGACGTCGGCGGAAGAGACCTCGCGGTCCTTGATCGCGACCATCCCGCTCGAATTGAAGCTCTTGATGTGGCTGCCGGCGATGCCGGTGAACACCTCCTCGATCCGGCAGGCCGCCATCAGCTCGGCCTCCTCGAGCGCGCGCCGGATCGAGCGCACGGTCGCCTCGATGTTGACCACGACGCCCTTGCGCAACCCCTCCGAGCGCGCCTGCCCCAGGCCGATCACCTGGAAGCGCGCGTCCGGCAGCACCTCGGCCACCGCGACCACGACCTTCGAGGTCCCGATGTCGAGGCCGACGATCAATTCCTTGGATTCGGTCCTCATGGCGTGGCGGCGGCAAATCCGTTCGGATAGCGCGCGTCGACCCGGGACGGCGCGCCGTTGAGTTGGGCCGCTACCAGGGGGTAGCCGGCGACGATGGCGGCCAGGCGGCGCTGCAGCTCGCCCGCGGGCTCGTCGCGTCCGAGCTCGATGCGGCGTACCGGGTCGGCCCGCAGCGCCCACGAAGCACGCTCGGAGACCTCGAGCCCGGCGATCCGGATCTGCAGCGGTGCGAGCATCGCGGCGAACTGGCGGTACCGGCGCGCCGCGTCCGCGGCGAAGCGTTCCGGTCCGCTGAACTCGATCTGAGGCCCGTCGAGCTCGGCCTCGGCCGGATTGGCGACAAACAGGACCCCGGCGTCCGACAGCAGGCGGCCGTCGCTCCAGGTCCCGAGCGCTCGATGCTCGGTGAGCTCGACCCCGAGGCGGTTCGGCCACACGCGCCGCACCGACACCGCCGCAACCCAGGGCACGGATTCGAATGCGCGCCGCGCATCGTCGAGCCGCATCGTGAAGAAGTTGCCGGCCAGGCGGCCGGCGATCGCCGACCGGATCGCGGCGCGGCTGACATGGCGCAGGTCGCCGCTGACCTCGATGCGCCGCAGGTCGAACCACGGGCGCTGCGCCAGCCACAGCAGCGCGCCCGCGCCCGCCAGCGCCAGCGCGGCTGCCGTCACGCCGCGCGCGGCCCAGGTCATCAGGCGCACGCCGGTCATCTGCGCGCTCACCTGCCCGCTCATCGGCCCGCTCACCTGCCCGACTCCAGGCGCGCCGCGGCCAGGATCTTCAGCACCAGCTGCGGGAAGCCGATGCCGGCCACGCGCGCCGCCATCGGCACCAGGGAGTGCCCGGTCATGCCCGGCGAAGTGTTGAGCTCGAGGAGGAAGGGCGACGCGTCCGGCCCCTCGCCGCGCAGCATCAGGTCGATGCGGCCCCAGCCGCGCGCCCCGATCGCGTTGTAGGCGCGCACGCAAAGCTGCTCGATCGCGCGCGCCGCCGACGGGTCGATCGGCGCCGGGCAGAGGTACTGGGTGTCGTCGCTGAAGTACTTGTGCTCGTAGTCGTAGTTGTCCCCCGGCGCGCGGATCTCGATCAGCGGCAGCGCGCGCGCCGCCGCGCCTTCGCCGAGCACCGCGCAGGTGATCTCGCGCCCGCGCACCAGCTCCTCGGCGAACACGCGGCGGTCGTAGCGCGCCGCGGCCTCGAACGCCTGCGCCAGCTCGTCGCGGTCGTGCGACGTCACCTTGGTGATGCCGAAGCTCGAGCCCTCGGAAACCGGCTTGACGACGAGCTCGTCGCCGAGTCCGGCCACGACGCCGGGCCAGTCGGTCTCCCGCTCCAGCAGGCGCCAGCCGGGCGTCGGCAGGCCGGCGGCGCGCCAGACGCTCTTGGTCACGAGCTTGTCGAGCGCGATCGCCGAAGCGAGAACCCCGCTGCCCGTGTAAGGGATCCCGAGCGTCTCGAGCACGCCCTGGATCGTGCCGTCCTCGCCGAAGCGGCCGTGCAGCGCGATGAACACGCGCTCGAAGCCGGCGCTTTCGAGGTCCGCCAGCGATCGCGTGCCGGGATCGAAGGCGTGCGCGTCCGCGCCGAGACCCTGCAGCGCGTTGAGCACCGCGGTGCCCGACATGATCGACACCTCGCGCTCGGCCGACCGGCCGCCGAAGAGCACGCCGGTGCGGCCCAGGCGCCTGGCGATTTCGCCCGCCGACGTCCCCTCCCCCGCTTGCGGGAGAGCCGCCTCGCTAGTCCCCTCTCCCGCTTGCGGGAGAGGGTTAGGGTGAGGGTGCGCCCTGGCACCACCCTCACCCCCGCCCCCTCTCCCGCTGCGCGGGAGAGGGGAGGTCTTCGTGGGCTTCGTCATCCGCCCGCCCCCAGCTTCGCCGCCACCGCCCCGATCGAGCCGGCGCCCATCGTGATCACCACATCGCCCGGCCGCGCCGCTTCGAGGATCGC
>CAZEIW010000131.1:0-13956 GCA_964512305.1 uncultured Burkholderiaceae bacterium
AATGTCGTCGTACTTCTTCACGTCACCGCCAAACTTCGCCGCCAGCACCATCGTCATCGCCGCCGTCAGCGTCGTCTTCCCATGGTCCACATGCCCAATCGTCCCCACGTTCACGTGCGGCTTCGTGCGCTCGAATTTTCCTTTTGCCATCGCTTGCTCCCGTCTATCGCCTCGACCGGCGCTACCGACCTAGCCGCCGCTCGCCCTCATTCCTGGTGCCCATGACGCGGATCGAACGCGTGACCTCTCCCTTACCAAGGGAGTGCTCTACCACTGAGCCACATGGGCGACAACCCCGATCGCCAAAACCGTACCGCCGACTGCGACTGCTGGAGCGGGTGAAGGGAATCGAACCCTCGTCGTAAGCTTGGAAGGCTTCTGCTCTACCATTGAGCTACACCCGCCCTGCTCCGCCCTCTCGGGCTACGCAGGACATGCCCGGCGTGGCCCACAGCGCAAACACGTTGTCCTGCTCCGACTCGCAGGGCCGAGCCCTCCGCTGTATTCCGCCTCACGCCAGACCAGCCCTCCTTCGCCGAAGGCTACGGAGGGCACCCTGCTTCGCGCTTCGCGCTACGCAGGGCCGCACCCTACTTCGCGCTGCGCGCCACCCAGGGCCTGCCCTGCGTAGCGCGCAGCGCGAAGCAGGGTGGTGGAGGAGGTTGGATTCGAACCAACGTAGGCGCAAGGCCAACAGATTTACAGTCTGCCCCCTTTAACCACTCGGGCACCCCTCCGAGGGAACCGCAAATTATGGTTGTGTCCCCGGAGACTGTCAAACTGAACGCCCGGACGGGGCAGGCTCGCCCGAAGTGAAGCCGCCCGGACGAAAGTGACTGCTCGCTAACTTTTGGCGGATCGCGAGCCCTTGGGATCGCCGGCTACATCTGCTTGAATCGATGCGTGTAGTTGCGGCTGATCTCGAGGGTCTCGGTGAAGTTTCTCAGCTGCACCCGGGCGCGCCCGTGCAGATCCCGCGTCACTCCGGCGACGGCCTTGATATTCACGATCGTGGCGCGATGGATCTGCCAGAACTGCGCCGGATCGAGCTCGGCGACGAGCTCCCGGATCGGCTTGCGGATCAGCGCCTCGAACGATTCGGTCTGCACCCGCGTGTACTTCTCGTCCGACACGAAGAAGAGCACGTCGGCGACCGGAATCAGCCGCAGCTGCTGGCCCATCGAAGCCTGGATCCATTGGAGGTGCGCCGGTCCGCGCCGCCCGCCGATGCCGTCGATCCTGGCCGCCAGCTCACCGAGCAGCGCGCCGAGGTCGCGCGGCGGGCTCCCGAGGCGGGCCTTGAGCCGCTCGACGGTCAGCCCAAGCCGCTCCGCCTCGGCCGGCTTCAGCACGTAGTCGACCGCGCCCTGCTCGAACGCGTCGACCGCGAATTCGCTGAACGCCGTGATGAACACCACGTGGCAGGCGGTACCGATCGCGCGAGCCGCCTCGATTCCGCTGATCCCGGGCATCCGGATGTCGAGGAAGGCGAGGTCGGGCCGCTCGCGCGCGACGAGGTCGATCGCCTCCTGCCCGTTGCGCGCCTCGGCGACGATCTGCAGCTGCGGCCAGACCTCGGCCAGCCGCGCGCGCAGCTGCTCGCGCATCAGGCGCTCGTCGTCGGCGATGATCGCGCGAACGGTCGGCATGAACCTCGGCTTCGAGGTGAGGGTCCCCTGCTACCGGCGCCAGCCTCGGCGCCGTGCGCCGGACGGTATCACGCCGCCGGGGCGGCCGGCTGCTCGGCGGCGACCGAGTACGGCAGCACGATCGTCGCGATCGTGCCGCCGCCGGCGTTGGCCTCGACGGTCAGGCGGGCTTTCGCGCCGTACAGGGCCTGCAGCCGATCCCGCACGTTCGCCAGTCCCACGCCGGTACCGGCCGCGCCTGCCGCATCGGCGGGGCGCGCAGCGGGGTCCACGGCGCCAAGGCCCAGGCCGCTGTCGGCCACGGCCACGCACAGGCTGCCGTCGGCGATGCTGGCGCCGAGCGCGAGCGTCCCGCCGTCGGGTTTCGGCTCCAGCCCGTGCTTGATCGCATTCTCGACGAGCGTCTGCAGCATCATCGGCGGGAACGCCGCCGACAGCAGGCCCTGCGCGACGTTGATCGAGTATTGCAGGCGCTCGTCCATCCGCACCTTCAGGATTTCCAGGTACGAGCGGCACAGCGCAACTTCGCGGCCGAGCGTCGAGGAGTCCTGCCGCATCTGCGGCAGCGCGGCCCGCAGGTACTGAATCAGGTTCTTCTGCATGCGCGAGGCGCGCACCGGATCGGTCTCGATCAGGTAGTCGACGGACGCCAGCGTGTTGAAAAGGAAATGCGGCTCGACCTGCGCCTGCATCGCCTTCAGCTGAGCCTCGAGGAGCTGCCGCTTGAGCCCTTCCTCGGCGGCCGTCGCGCTCGCCTGCTCCGCGCGCGATTCCGCCTTCTGCTTCGACCCCAGCGCCACCTTGACCATCATCAGTGCCAGGACGATCACGATCGCGGCGTCCGAGAGATCGAACCCGGTCTCGTGGTGATGCGGCAGCGCCGCCGACAGGATCAGCGCCAGCAGCGCCAGCAGGAAGAACTTGCCCCAGCCGATCAGCGCGAGCCAGTCGCCGAAGCGCGCCGCCAGGCGGCCGGCCTCGAGCGCGGCGCGGCGCGCCGCGGCGGCGGCGCCATGCGCTTCGCTCTCCGGCGCCTGGCCGGCCGCGGCCGGTGGGCTCTTCTCTTGGGCAGTGTTCATCCAGGCTGGCTCGGGACGGTCTTGGGGGCCGCTCGCGCGACCCCGCGCGTGATCGGCATCGGTGGCGACTGTAACGGCCCGCGACGCCCGCGCGCGATCCGCGTGCGACCGGCTGCACGCCCGACGGTCTGAAGCGCGGATCCGCGCGACGGGCGGCGCGCTACTGCGCCGGCGGAGTCCCTGCTCCGACGTTGAATCGCGGCGCCGCCGGCGGTTCCTCGCCCCGCGCCCGCGGGCCGCCGGGCTCCTCGAGTCCGGCACGCGGCGGCAGAGGCCCCGGCCTGACCGGCAGCGGCCGGGACGCCGCGGAGGGCTCCACGGAGGGCGCCGTCAGCGTGTTGCCCGAGCGCGTGAAGCCGGGGGCAGCCGACGAGGCGCTGGCGACGGCCAGAGGCGGAACCGTCAACCGGCTACTGGAGCCGCCGCTGTCGATCGTGACGCCGTCGGCGCGAACCTCGGCCAGGCGCACCCCCGGCACGATCTCCTGTCCGAGGAGCACGGCCCGGCCGGGCTTGTTGTCGACCACCAGCACGGCGGACGAGTCGCGCCCGGCGGCGAATACGCCGGCAACCTGGATGTTCGAAGCGACCGCCGTCGGCGCCATGAGCACCTGCCCGAACATCCGGGCGGCGAGAGTCTGGTCGGGCTCGCGCGGCAGCGGCGCGAGGAGGGGTGGCGGCGCGCTGCCGGGCGGTGGGGTCGCAATCTGCAGCACCCAGTAGGCGGCCACCGCGCATGTGGCGGCGCTCCCGATCAGGTGAACGCCTATCGATGCCAGCCTCCTGAACCAGATCATGCCCTTGCGCTCCAACGACAGCCGGATCGACGTCCGCCGCCGCGATTGGCGTCCCCTCGCCAGGGAAGGAATCATCGGACGACGGTCGCGCTCGCGGCTGTCCGGCGCTGATATCATGGCCGCCCGAATTGGCGAATACACGAAAAATCTTGAAGTTTCAAGGCTTTCCACGTGCATCTTCAACGAATTATCCACATTTTCCCGGTGATGCGATGACCTCCCGTCCACTGCCAGCGGGCCCCCAACCCAAGGGGTTTACCCTGATTGAGATCATGGTCGTTATTGCGATCATCGGGATCCTCGCGGCCCTGATCGTGCCCCGGGTGGTCGGGCGCACCGACGATGCGAGGATCGCCGCCGCCCAGCACGATATTCTGCAGCTGAAACAGGCGCTCAACCTCTACAAGCTCGACAACGGCCGTTACCCGACCAGTGAGCAGGGGCTGCAGGCGCTGGTCGAGAAGCCGGGGGTCGACCCGATTCCCTCCAACTGGAAACAGGGGGGATACCTCGACGCGCCGGTCGTGCACAGGGATCCGTGGGGGCACGACTACCAGTACCTGAATCCGGGGCTGCACTGCGACGTCGAGGTGGTGAGCTTCGGCCGCGACGGACAACCCGGCGGGGAAGGCGTGGACGCCGACATCGGATCTTGCACCCTCTGATGCTTCGGGAGACGGTCGCAGACCGTCTCCCGCACCCCATTTCCCCTCTCCCTCGAGGGAGAGGGGGAAGGGGTGAGGGTGGGAAGGGCTGAGGTTGGGAAGGCCTGAGGTTGGGAAGAGCCAGAGGAACAAGCTTGCACACCTCCACTCACGATCGGCCGCCGCACCTCGTCCCCGGCTTCACGCTGCTCGAGATGCTGCTTGTGCTGGTCATCATGGCCGTGCTCGCATCGATCATCACGATCAACGCGGCGCCGGACCCGCGCCAGGCGCTCGCGCGGGAAGCGCAGCGCATCGGACAGCTGATGGCCCTGGCGTCGGACGAGGTGCGGCTGCGCCAGCAGCCGATCGTCTGGGAAGCCGACCTGCGCGGCTACCGCTTCCTGATCGGCTCCGGCAGCGATCAGCGTCAGCTGGACGACGACGACCTGCTGCGCGAAAGGCGTTGGCAGGAGCCGCTCACCCGCCTCTCGGTGATCGACCCCGCCGACGGCTCGGCCCAGACGCTGCTGGGGAACGATGCGCCGCCGCTGAAGGTTCCGGTCGCGCGCGAGTGGGTGCAGCCGCGGTGGCGTCTGCAGCTGGCGACCGATGCGGCGTCGGTGGCGGTGGATTTCGATGCGAATGGCCATGGGGTCGTGGTGAGCGAATGAGGAAGCGGTCCAGATGAAGTGGTGCACTGCCTCACCCTCACCCCTTCCCCCACTACCACGAGGGAGAGGGGAAATGGAGTGCGGGAAGCGGTCTACGACCGCTTCCCGGAGGATCGGGTCAGGCTTCACGCTGCTCGAAGTGCTGGTCGCGCTGGTCATCGTGGGGGTGGCGCTGGCAGCCGCGATGCGCGGCGCCATGACGCTGACCAACAACGCGCGCGACGCGCGCCTGAAGCTGCTGGCGGTGCTGACGGCGGAAAACCAGCTGCTCGAGCTGCGGCTGGCGCGCGGCCAACTGACCAACGGCGAATTGCGCTACGACTGCGACCAAGGTGGCGTGCGGTTCGCCTGCGACCAGTTCGTCAAGCCGACGCCCAATCCGTTCTTCCGCCTGGTCGAGGTACGCGTTTCGGGCGCCGCGGGCGACGCCCCGCGCGAGTACGCGGATCTGCTGACCGTGCTGCCGACCAACTGAGCCGACGATGACCATCCGGGAAATCGGGAGGGTGACGGCCGGGCGCCCCGCTTCCCCAGGACTCGGTTTCACCCTGATCGAGCTCCTCGTCGCGGTCAGCATCCTCGCCATCCTGGCGCTGATCTCGTGGCGCGGGCTGTCGACGCTCGCCGCGACGCGCGAGCGGCTCGCACCCGAGACCGACGACGTTCGCGCGCTGCTCACCGGATTCGGCCAGATGGAACGCGACCTCGCGCAGGCCCCGGTCAATCAGACGCTGTTCGCGCTGTCCGCCCCGGCGGTGCGCGTGGTCGTGGCCGACGGCCGCCAGACGCTCGAGATCCTGCGCATCGCGCCGCCCACGCCCGACGGCGCGACCGCCATGCAGACGGTGTTTTATTCGGTCCAGGACGGCAGCCTGGTGCGGCAATCGACGCCGCCGATGCGGGTGTACGCGGCGACGGCCGTCGAGCAACTGCAAACCGCGGTGCTGCTGCCGCAGGTGACGTCGATGACGGTGCGGGTCTGGCTTCAGAACACGGGCTGGGTCGCCACGCCGGCCGCCCCGGCCGCGATGCCGCCCGGGATCGAGGTCCAGCTGCAGCGCAGCGACGGCGCCACGTACCGGCGCGTCATGCTGGTGGGATGACCATGCCGCAGCCGACGCGCCGACGCGATCGCGGAGCTGCCGTGATCATGGCCTTGTTGATCGTGGCGCTGGCCACGCTCATCGTCAGCGGACTGTTCTGGCGCCAGTTCGTGCTGATCCGGACCATCGAGAACCAGCAGACGGTTGCGCAGACGCGGCTCCTGCTGCGCGCCGCGCTGGACTGGGCGCGCGCGATCCTGCGCCAGCAATCGCACCCGACCTACGACTCGCTGACCGATCCCTGGGCGCAGCCGCTGCAGGAGACGCGGCTCGATCAGCTCGGCGAGACGTCGTCGCTGGCCTCGCAGGCGACGATCTCGGGCTTCATCGAGGACGCGCAGGCGCGCTTCAACCTGCGCAACCTCGTGGCTGCGGACGGATCGGTCAATCCGACGCAGCTGGCGGTGCTGTCGAAGCTCGCCGCGATGGAGTCGCTGCCGAGCCAGGCGGCCGAGGCGATCGCCGCGTACGTCGCGCAATCGTCGTTCCCGCGGGGCGCGGCCGCCACGCGACCGGTGCCGCTGGTCTTCGGCGAGGACCTTTCCAACGTGCCCGGAATCGACCCTGTCGCGGCGCAGAATCTCGAACCGTTCGTGACCATGCTCGACCAGTCCGATGTCCCGGTCAACTTCAATACAGCGAGCCCGGAACTGATGGCCGCGGTGATTCCCGACCTGACGATCTCGGACGCCAAGGCGCTCGCGGCCGACCGCGATCACGCCTACTTCATCAATACCGCCGATGTCCAGAACCGCCTGCACGGACGGGGCGGCGCATTCCCCGCGGCTTCGGTCTCCACGGCTTCGCAGTACTTCCTCGTCGACGGAACGGTCAGGCTCGACCGTGCCACGACCCGGATGCAGGCGCTGGTCAAGCGCGGCGCCCCGGGCCAGCAGGGTCCGGTCGAGGTGCTGTGGGAGCGCGAACAGTGAGCGCGTCTGCGGTGCGCCGCCTGATCGCATTCCTGCCCGCGCGGCGCAATCTGCCGGCGACGGGCGGCAGGGCCGCGCTGGGACCGGCCACGGTCGTGAGCTATCTCGCGTTCGAAGCGACCGCGACGCGGCCCCGCAGCGGCGAGACGCCGATCACCCTGCTGCCCAAGGCCGCTGCCGTCGAGCTGGTGTTCGACGCCGCCGACGTGCTGACCACCGAGGTCGGCGCGCCCCGCCTGTCGGAACCGCGATTGCGGCAGGCGTTGCCGAACCTGCTCGAGGACCGGCTGCTTGCCGATCCGGCGGATTGCCACTTCGCGTTCAGCGTCTCGAGCGCCGCCGGCGCCCCGGGCGGTGCGGCTGCGGCCGAGCCCGGACAGAGGATCGCCGTGGCGGCGATCGATCGCGGCACCCTCACCAGGGCCCTGGACGCCTTCGTTCAGGCAGGGTACCGCCCGCGCGCCGCGTATAGCGAGCTGTACGCGGTACCCGCGCCGGCCGGCGGCGTGCTGTCGGTGCGGGCCGACCGCGGCCGCGGCGTCGCCCGCACCGCGCCGCACGAGGGCGTCGGCTTCGATATCGACGGGGAGGCGCCGGCTGCGCTGCTGCTGGCGATCCGCCAGCTCGGCGTCAGGCGCATCCAGGCTTACGGGCGCGACGCGGCCAAGCTGGCCCAGCTCGCCGCCCGCCTCGGGGTCGCCGTCGACGACGTGCAGCACGACGCCAGTCCGGAGGCGATGCAGGACGCGGTCAACCTGCTGCAGGGCCCGTTCGCACCCGCCGGACGCTTCTCGTTCGCGAGCGGCATCACGGGCGCGGCGCTTCGCAGCGGCGCCTGGAAGGCGCCCGCGGCCTGGGCCGGCGTCTGCGCTGCGGTCTACATCGCCGGGCTGAACGCGTACTGGCTGAAGCTCGACGCCGAATCGAGCGACTTGCGGGCGGGCATGCAGAGCGCCTTCCGCAACGCATTCCCGAACCAGCGCTCGGTGGTCGATCCGATCGCGCAGACCGCGCGCGAAATGAACGCGCTGCGCGCGCGCGCCGGGCTGCCATCGCCGGACGATTTCTCGGTCCTCAATGCGCAGGCGGCGAAGATCCTCGCCGGCGCGCCGCTCGGCGTCGTGGCCGGGATCGACTATCGCGACCGGGTCCTGATCGTGAGGTTCAAGCCCGGCGCCGCCGAGAATCCGGCGCTGCGCAACGCGCTGCGCGCGCAGGCGGTCCAGCTCGGACTGGGCCTGCGCTTCGAATCCGACAATTCGGCACGGCTCACGCCGGCCGGCATCTGACGGCACCCGGCGCATGGATCCAGTCCGCGAATTCTGGTCCCGGCGCGCGCCGCGCGAAAAGCTCGCGCTGTCCGCAGCCGCGGGCGTGGCCGCGGTCGCGATCGCGTATCAGGTGCTGATCGCGCCGGCGGCCACGGGAGTCGACCGCTTGCGCCGCTCGCTGCCGGCGACGCGAGCCCAGGCGGCCCAGCTCGAAGCGATGCTGAGCGACGCGCGCGGCCTGCAGGCGAAGCCGGCGGCGGCGAGGTCCTCCACGCAGGACGGGCGCGCCTTCATCGAACGCAGCCTTGCCGCCGCCGGCCTGAAGGCGACGCGCATCGTGCCGCTTTCGAACGGCGACCTGCAGCTGACGTTCGGCAATGTCCCGTACGCAACCTGGTCGGCCTGGCTCGCGCAGACCGAGCGCGATCTGGGGGCGCGCGCGGTCGCCGTGAGCGCGAATGCGACGCAGACGCCGGGCGGCACCGACATCGAGCTGTCGCTGCGCCTGGCGCCGAGGTGAATCGGATGACGCTGGGGCGCGGTCTTGCGGCACTGGTGATCGGCGTGATCGCGGCCGCGGTCACCGTCGCCGCGTTGGCGCCGGCGGCCTGGGCCGGTGCCGCGGTGAGCGCGAGCACGGGGGGCCGCGTCGAGCTGGCCGAAGCCACCGGCACGCTGTGGGCCGGCGAGGCCACGGTCGTGTTCGCCTCGGGCGAAGCGCACCAGAAGGCGCGCGCCAGCCTGCCGCAACGCCTGTCCTGGCGCCTGAGCCCATGGCGGCTGCTGGGCGGCGAGCTCGAGCTCGCGCTCTCGCATCCGTCGGCGCTGAGCCAGACCCTCATCGTGCACGCGTACCGGGACGGCAGCGCGACGCTCGGTCCGGCCACGCTGCATCTGCCGGCGTCGCTGCTGGTCGGCCTGGGCGCGCCGTGGAATACGGTTCGACCCGGCGGGGTGCTGACGGTGTCCTGGGACACCCTGCAGATCGGCGGCGGCAAGGTGCGCGGCCATCTGAGCGCCGACTGGGCGGACGCCTCGAGCGCGCTCAGTCCGGTGTCTCCGCTCGGACACTATCGCTTGCTGACCAACGGCGTTTTCCCGGGAACCCGGCTGGATCTGGAAACGGTTTCGGGTCCCCTCGAACTGGCTGGCAGTGGCACAATTGCGGAGGGTGGGCGCTTACGCTTTCAGGGCGTGGCTCGAGCCGAGGCCGCGGCGGACCCCGCTGTCAAGACTCAGCTCGCCGGTCTGATCTCGCTGCTGGGCCGGCGGGATGGTGAAACAGCCATCCTGAACTTCGGATCGTGAAATGAAGACTCGGCGCCCGTCCAGGCAGACCCCAGCCCGAAGCCGCTTCCGCGTACGGCCGGCCCTGGCATGGCCCGGGCTCCTTGTCGTGGCTGGCGCCTGGCTGGCGTCGCCTGTCGCCGGACTTGCGCAGGGACTCGCCGCGGCCCCCCCCGTGCCGGCAGCGCGCGCTGCCGCGGACCCGAAGGCCGACGAGGACACGGTCACCCTGAATTTCGTCAACGCCGACATCGATGCGGTCGTACGGGCGATCGGCCAGTTCACCGGCCGCACGTTCGTGATCGATCCGCGCGTCAAGGGCTCGATCACGCTCGTCACCGAGAGGCCGGTCACCCGGCGCCAGGCATACGAAGAACTGCTTTCCGCGCTGCGCCTGCAGGGGTACACGCTGGTCGAATCGCCCGAAGCGGGCGGTGTCGCGCGCGTGCTGCCGGAAGCCGACGCGAAGCTGCAGGGCGGACGCGTCTACACGCCGCCCGCGCTCGCCCCGCACGGCGACCAGGTCGTCACGCAGGTGTTCCGGCTGCAGTACGAATCCGTGACGAACCTCGTTCCGGTGCTCAGGCCGCTGATCGCGCCGAACAACACGATCACGGCGTACCCGGCCAACAACACGCTGGTGATCACCGACTACGCCGAGAATCTGCGGCGGCTGGCGCGCGTCATCGAGTCGATCGACTCGCCCGCGACCTCGGAGGTCGAGGTCGTGCCGATGAAGTTCGGGCTGGCGAGCGACGTCGCCGGCATCGTGAACAAGGTGCTCGACGAGGGCGCGCGCGCGGCCGGCCAGGCGGTCGACGCCGGCCAGCGCGTCGTGGTGCTGGCCGAGCCGCGCACCAACAGCCTCATCCTGCGCGCCGCAAGCCGGGCCCGCCTCGAGCAGGCGAGATCGCTGATCTCGCACTTCGACCAGCCCAGCCTGACGCCGGGCAACATCAACGTCGTGTACCTGCGCAACGCGCAGGCCGTGAAGCTGGCGCCGCTGCTGCGCGCGGTGCTGTCGGCCGACGCATCGTACGTGCCGCAGGTGGGCGGCGGCGGGCTGTCGCCGACGACGAGCATGACCGGCGGCCAGTCGAGCCAGCTCGGCCTGACGCAGCAGCAATCCCAGACCCAGGCAACGCAGCAGGTGCAGCCGTCGTCTCCCCAGGGCGCGTCCGGCGGCGCCGGGGGCGAGCGCGGCGGGATCGCGGGGATGATCCAGGCCGACCCGGCCACCAACTCGCTGATCATCTCGGCGCCCGAGCCGCTGTACCGCAACATCCGCGGCATCATCGACAAGCTCGACGTCCGTCCCGCGCAGGTGATGATCGAGTCGCTGGTGGCCGAAGTGAGCGGCGATCACGCCGCGGAATTCGGCATCCAGTGGCAGTCGCTCACCGGGCTCAACGACACCAACGGCGACAGCGCGCACGTGATCGGCGGCACGAACTTCGGCGGCGCCGGGCAGAACATCCTCGGCGCGGCGCAGAACCTGGCGAGCGTCGGCGGCGGCCTCAACATCGGCGTGATCCGCGGCCAGGTCAACATTCCGGGCGTCGGACTGGTGACCAACATCGGCCTGCTCGCGCGCGCGCTCGAATCCAAGGCGAACGCGAACATCCTGTCGCGCCCCAACATCCAGACGCTCGACAACGAGGAAGGCAAGTTCCTGGTCGGCCAGAACGTCCCGTTCGTGACCGGATCGTATGCCGCGACCGGCACCACGCAGACGTCGGGGACGGTCAATCCGTTCCAGACCTTCGAGCGCCACGACATCGGGCTGCAGCTGCGCGTCAAGCCGCAGGTCTCCGAGGGCGGCACGGTCCGGCTGGCGATCTACATCGAGGACTCGTCGGTGGCTCCGGGCTCGACGGCCAATGCGCTGGTGCTGAACAAGCGCAGCTTCGAGACCAGCGTGATCGTCGAAGACGGCAATTTCGTCGTGATCAGCGGATTGATCCAGGACCAGTCGACCGAGACCCAGAACAAGGTGCCGATCCTCGGCGACGTGCCGCTGATCGGCAGCCTGTTCCGCTACGACAGCCGCGACCGGACCAAGACGCAGACGATGGTGTTCCTGCGTCCGACCATCATCCGCGAGGAATCGACCTCGTCCTCGCTGGCGCTCGACCGCTACGAGTACATCCGCAACGAGATCGCCAACGCCGCGCCCCCGCGCAACCCGGTCATTCCGGACCTCGCGATCGAGCCGATGCCGCCCGCCCCCGCGCCCCGCCCGCCGGCACAGCGCGCGCCCGAGGCGACCTCGCCGCCGCCCCCGGAAGCGCTCCCCGTCGCGCCGCCTCCGCCGCCTTCGCCGGGCAGCGAGGTTCCTGTGCCGCAACCGCAAGGCTCGAACGACGGACCGGCGGGCCAGGCTCCGGCGGCCGCGGTCGCGCTCGCGAACCCGTCCCCGCAACCGGCGCAACAGGCGCCGCCGCAGGCCGCCCCGCCCGCGCCGGCGCCGGCGGCTGCCGCGAACCGGCGCCCGAACTACCAGCTGATCCAGGTGGCCGCGGTGAACGACATCGGACGCGCGAGGCAGCTGCAGCTGCAGCTGAAGGACGCCGGCTTCGATTCGTACTGGGAGAGCGTGCGCACCGGCAAGGGCGACATCGTGCGCGTGCGCGTCTCGGCCGACCGGGGCGCCGGCAGCGTCGCGGCGACGCTCGCGGCGCTGAGGAAGCTCGGCTTCGATCCGATCCTGGTGAATCCCTGAGGCGAATCCCCGACACCGCGCGAATCGCGCGCGGGCAACCGCCATGACGACTGCACAGCGCTACGTTTCCTACGCTTTCGCGCGCGACAACGCGATCCTGCTCAAGCCATCGAGCGAGCGCGAGGCCGAGGCGTGGATCAGCGAGTCCACGCCCATGGCGGCGCTCAACGAGGTGATGCGGGTGTTCCCGGGGCGGGTCCGCGCGAGCATCGTCAGCGCCGACAAGCTGCAGGAGGCGATCGCGCAGACGTACTCGAAGGCCGAGGACTCCGCGCAGCAGATCGTCGGCGACATCGAGGGCGAGTTCGACATCACGCGCCTGATGCAGGAGGTCCCGGACATCGAGGACCTGCTCGAGACCGAGGACGACGCGCCGATCATCCGCATGATCAACGCGCTGCTGACGCAGGCGGCGCGCGACGGCGCCTCGGACATCCACATCGAGGCCTTCGAGAGCTACTCGCAGGTCCGGTTCCGCGTCGACGGCACGCTGCGCGACGTCGTGCGGCCCAAGAGCGCGCTGCACGCGGCGCTGGTCTCGCGGATCAAGATCATGGCCGCGCTCGACATCGCCGAAAAGCGCCTGCCGCAGGACGGCCGGATCACGCTGCGCGTCGGCGGGCGCGCGGTCGACGTGCGCGTGTCGACGCTGCCCACCGGGCACGGAGAGCGCGTCGTGCTCCGGCTGCTGGAGAAGGACCTGGCGCGCCTCGACCTGACCAACCTCGGCATGTCCGACCGGACGCTGTCGACATTCGACCGCCTCGTGCACCAGCCGCACGGGATCGTCCTGGTGACCGGCCCGACCGGCTCCGGCAAGACCACCACGCTGTACGCGGCGATCCGCCGCCTCGACCACGCGACGACCAACATCATGACGGTCGAGGACCCGATCGAATACGACCTCGAGGGCATCGGCCAGACGCAGGTCAATCCGAAGATCGAGATGGACTTCGCCCGCGCGCTGCGGTCGATCCTGCGGCAGGACCCCGACGTCGTGATGATCGGCGAGATCCGCGACCTGGAAACCGCCCAGATCGCCGTGCAGGCCTCGCTCACCGGCCACCTGGTCCTGGCGACGCTGCACACCAACGACGCGGCGTCGGCGGTGACCCGGCTGATCGACATGGGGATCGAGCCGTTCCTGCTGTCGTCGTCGCTGCTGGGCGTGCTGGCGCAGCGGCTGGTGCGCAAGCTGTGCCCGCGCTGCAAGAAGCCCGACGAGACGGGACGCAGCATGCGGGCCGACGGCTGCGAGCACTGCGGCCACACCGGCTACGTCGGCCGCACCGGCATCTACGAGCTGATCCGGATCGACGAGGCGCTGCAGTCGCTGATCCACAACGCCGCCAACGACATCGAGATCCGACGCGCCGCCGACGCCGCCGGCATGGAGACGATGCGCGCGGACGCGATGCGGTGGGTTGCCGCCGGGGTGACGTCGCAGGAGGAGGTGTTGCGGGTGACGCGGGAATGAGGGGTGCCAGCTCGAAGACCCTCACCCCCGGCCCCTCTCCCGCGCGGAGCGCGGGAGAGGGGAGATATGACTCGGGAATGAGGGGTGCCCGCTTGCGGACCCTCACCCCCGGCCCCTCTCCCGCGCGCGGCGCGGGAGAGGGGAGATATGTGAGGAAACGCCCTTCGGGCGTTTCCTGAGGCTCGGCATGGCTGCATTCCGTTACGCCGCGGTCGACCGCATCGGCAAGGAGCAGACCGGCGTGCTCGAGGCCGACAGCGCGCGACTGGCGCGCCAGATGCTGCGCGGCCAGGGCCTGCTGCCGCTGTCGGTCGAGCCGGTG
>CAZEIW010000132.1:0-3361 GCA_964512305.1 uncultured Burkholderiaceae bacterium
GCGACGCATTCCAGCGCGTCGGCGGGCGGCATGTGGTTCAGCAGCGCCGGCGCGAGCGTCCAGACGGCCACATGCGCGACGCACAGGGCGCCGAACCATGCGGCGGGCGTGTCGAGCGCCGCGACGCCGTCTCCCGGCCCGCCATGCTGCCCGTCGGTGCGCGAGATCGGGGACGGCGGTGTCAAGGAGAGGACCAGTTCGATGAATCGATCGCCAAGTTCCGATGCCCACGAAGGGGATCCCACGCCCAGTTGACCACGGGAAATCGTCTAAGATTCGCGCTATTAGCGGGTGTAGTTCAATGGTAGAACGGCAGCTTCCCAAGCTGCATACGAGGGTTCGATTCCCTTCACCCGCTCCAGGAATCGATCTCGAAGCCGCCGCAGCGTTCAGCGGAAGGCGGCCGCCTTCTCAGTGGCCTGCTTGCGAAAGTCCGTCAGCGCCTTGTCGACGGTTTCGATCCAGGCCGATTCGGTCGCGATCTGCCGCGAGTCCTCGATGTGCACCGTGATCGCGGTGGGAGATGGCGTCCCCGCCACGTCGAGGTCGGTCGAGATGTTCGCCGCGAGCGTGATGGCCCAGAAGCCCGGCCTGAACCAGGCCCAGAACTGTTTGACGTGCACGTCGATGACCACGGCCGGTGAGCCCCCGTCCTCGGCGTCGCGGACCTGATAGCCTGCCTGCTGCAACGCGACCTTCAGGTTCTCCCGCACGACGCCTTCGACGGTCTGGCCGTTTTGCAGCAGCACGTCGCCCAGCGCCATGCCGAACCCGCCGCGCTTGCGCGCGATCGCGCGCGCCTTCGTGTCGGCGCTCGCCTTGTTGGCGCCTTCGAATCCCAGGGACGGGATGCTGGGATCGCTGGGAGACTGCTCGAACACCCGCTCGTCCCTGACCGAGCGGATCACGGCGACGCCCTTGCTGACCGCTACGGCCGCCGGAGCGGCCGCAGGCGCGCTCAATTGAACCTCGCTCCGACTGGTCGCGCATCCGGCCAGAACGGCGCAGGCGACGGCTGCTGCGAGCGAGCAAGCGCTCTTCCAGTAATTCATGGAACCCCTCTCCGCGGTCGATGGTTTGTTTGATTCGAAGCGTACCGCGTGGCGAGAGGGAGCGCACGCGCGCTTGAGCGGATCGCTTTCAGCTGACGCCGTACTTGCGCAGCCAGGCGAGACAGCGCGTCCAGCCGTCCTCGGCCGCTTCCTTTCGATAGCTCGGCCGGTAGTCGGCGAAGAACGCGTGCGGCGTATCGGGGTAGACGACGAATTCCGACTGGTTGCCGCGCTCCCGGTCGTCCTTCAGGCTCGCTTTCATCGCCTCGATGCTGTCGGCCGGGATGCCGGGGTCGGCGCCCCCGTACAGGCCAAGCACCGGAACCCGCAGCGTGGCGGCGATGTCGATCGGATGCTTCGGCGTGAGCGCGGTCGCGTCGCCTGCCAGGCGGCCATACCATGCAACCCCCGCAAGCAGCCGCGGGTTGTGCGCGGCATAGAGCCAGACGATGCGGCCGCCCCAGCAGAAGCCCGTGATCGCACACTTCGACGCGTCGCCCCCGTGCGCGATCGCCCAGGCGGCGGTCGCGTCGAGGTCGGACATGACCTGCTGGTCGGGAACCTTGGAGACGATTTCGGCCAGCAGCTTCGGGATGTCGGTGTACTTCGAGGGATCGCCCTGGCGAGCGTAGAGCTCGGGCGCCACCGCGAGATAACCCTGCTTGGCGAACCTGCGGCAGACGTCCTTGATGTGCTCGTGCACGCCGAACACCTCCTGCACGACCAGGATCGTCGCCAGGCCGCTTCGGCTGGCGGGCGCGGCGCGGTAGGCAGGCATGTCGCCGTCGCGCACGGGAATCTTGACCTCGCCGGCGTTGAGACCCTTGGCGTCGGTCGTGATCATCGTCTGCGCCTGCACCGGCAGCACCGCGGCCGCGAAGCCGGCGGCGAGCGAGGTCTTCACGAAACCGCGCCGGGTCAGGTCGTGCGGCGGCCGAAGACTGTGGAACTCCTCGGCGGCGATCGTGGATGCGGAACGGCTGTCGTTCGTCATGGGATCCGCCATCAAGAAAGTACGCACAAGTGCGCACGGTTCTCTTCCTGCCCCGAGCCGTCCTGCTGACCGAGCTCGTGCCTGACAGGCGTGACTTTCCCGGCTCCGACAAGGACCTTCCCTGCCGCAGTGCCGCCATTGCTGGACGACCTCGCCACGGGTAGCGCAGTTGCGGTTGCGAGCCGTCACAGATGATGGCGTCGTCGTCGTCGCGCCGGTATCGCGCATCGAGGTCTTGCCCGCCGGGATCGGCGCGGGCCGCATTACATTTCGGTTTGAACCTGCTGTCCGACAACCGACGGAGCTCACGAAGATGCCTCGAAACCTGGACGATGCCGCGCTGGACCTGATCTTCCGGAATGCGCGTACCCACAATGGGTTTGCCGACACACCGGTCACCGACGACCAGCTGCGTGCGATCTATGAACTGATGAAATGGGGCCCGACCAGCGCGAACTGCTCGCCGGCGCGCCTGCTGTTCCTGCGTTCGCGCCAGGCCAAGGAGCGGCTGCGCCCGGCGCTTTCGGAAGGCAACCTGGAAAAGACGATGAGGGCGCCCGTGACGGTGATCGTCGCGCACGACCTCGAGTTCTACGAGAACCAGCCCCGCCTGTTCCCGCAGAAGCCGGAGTCGATCGACTGGTTCAAGGGCAAGCCGGAGTTCGCGGCGACGACCGCGTTTCGCAACGGCACGCTGCAGGGGGCTTACTTCATCGTCGCCGCGCGCGCGCTGGGGCTGGACTGCGGACCGATGTCCGGATTCGACAATGCCAAGGTCGACGCCGAGTTCTTCCCCGGCGGCAAGATCAAGTCGAACTTCCTCTGCAACCTGGGCATCGGTGATCCGTCGAAGGTGTTTCCGCGCAACCCGCGCCTCGCGTTCGAGGAAGTGTGCCGGGTGCTGTGAGGCGCCTGCGTCACGTGAGGTGTCTCCGTCATCCCCGGGCTCGTCCCGGGGATCCACGTCGGCGCGCGACGAAGCGCTCGCGTTTCGCGCCGACCCCCGGGTCAAGCCCGGGGGCAGGCTTACGGATGGCCGGGACAAGCCCGGCCATGACCTGAACAACGGACTAAGCCTGAACCGGCGTCACCCCCTGCCCTCAGGGGCCTGCCCCGAGGGTCGGGGCGCACCCAACGCGCTTCGTGCTTTGTGTACTAGACGCCGCCGACGCAGACGTACTTGACGCTCAGGTACTCCTCGATCCCCTGCCGCGCGCCTTCGCGCCCGTAGCCCGACTGCTTGACGCCTCCGAAGGGCGCGACCTCGGTCGAGATGATCCCGGAGTTGACCCCGATCATGCCGAATTCGAGGCGC
>CAZEIW010000133.1:0-22360 GCA_964512305.1 uncultured Burkholderiaceae bacterium
CCCTTCAGTCGGCGTCATCCCCGGGCTTGTCCCGGGGATCCACGTCGGTGCGCCGTAAACACGTCCGTATTTGGTAGGCATGATCACCTTAGCCCTCTCCAAAGGCCGGATCTTCGACGAGGCCCTCCCGCTGCTGGCCCGGGCCGGCATGCGTCCGCTCGAGGACCCGGAAACGACCCGCAAGCTGATCATCGGCACGACCATCGAGGACCTGCGGCTGGTCGTCGTGCGCGCCTCCGACGTGCCGACCTACGTCCAGTACGGCGCCGCCGATCTGGGCGTCGCCGGCAAGGACGTGCTGCTCGAGCACGGCGGCGGCGGGCTGTACCAGCCGGTCGACCTGGGGATCGCGCGCTGCCGGCTGTGCGTCGCGGTGCCTGCCGGGTTCGACTACGCGGCGGCGGTGCGCAGCGGCGCGCGGCTGCGGGTGGCCACCAAGTACGTGCAGACCGCGCGCGAGTTCTTCGCCGGCAAGGGCGTGCACGTCGACCTGATCAAGCTCTACGGCTCGATGGAGCTCGCGCCGCTGGCCGGCCTCGCCGACGCGATCGTCGACCTGGTTTCGAGCGGCGGTACGCTGCGCGCCAACCAGCTGGTCGAGGTCGAGGAGATCGCGCCCATCAGTTCGCGCCTGATCGTCAACCAGGCGGCGTTCAAGACCAAGCGCGCGCGCCTGTACGCGCTGATCGACGCGATCGCCGCGGCGGCCGGGGTTGCCGCCGCCGGCACGCGGACCGACGTCCAGACCGCATGAAGATCCGCGTCCTCGACGCCACCGTGGCGGGCTTCGACGCCGCGTTCGCGCAGCTGACCGCGGGCGCCGGCGAGCTCGATCGCGAGATCGAGCGCCACGTCGACGACATCATCGAGGACGTGCGCCGGCGCGGCGACGCCGCCGTGCTCGACTACACGCGCCGCTTCGACCGCGTCGAAGCGGAGTCGATGGCGGCGCTGCGGATCCTCCCGGCGGCGATGCAGGCCGCGCTGGCGGCGCTGCCTGCCGACGAGCGCGCCGCGCTGCAGACCGCCGCGGCGCGCATCCGGGCGTTTCACGAGCGCCAGAGCGGCGGCGAGTGGAGCTTCACCGAACCCGACGGCACGCGGCTTGGCGCCCGCGTGACGCCGCTCGACCGCGTGGGGCTGTACGTGCCCGGCGGCAGGGCCGCCTATCCGTCGTCGGTGCTGATGAACGCGATCCCGGCGCAGGTGGCGGGCGTCGGCGAGATCGTGATGGTCGTGCCCGCGCCCGACGGCGTGCGCAATCCGCTGGTGCTGGCGGCGGCCGCGCTGGCCGGCGTGACCGGCGCGTTCGCGATCGGCGGCGCGCAGGCGGTGGCGGCGCTGGCCTATGGAACCGCGTCCGTGCCGGCGGTCGACAAGATCGTCGGTCCCGGCAACGCGTACGTCGCGGCCGCCAAGCGGCGCGTCTTCGGCACGGTCGGCATCGACATGATCGCGGGGCCGAGCGAAATCCTGATCATCTGCGACGGCGGCACGGATCCGGACTGGATCGCGATGGACCTGTTCTCGCAGGCCGAGCACGACGAAATGGCGCAGGCGATCCTGCTGACGCCCGACGCGGCGTTCATCGACGCGGTGCGCGGTTCGATCGAGCGCCTGCTGCCGGCGATGCCGCGGCGCGACATCATCGCGGCGTCGCTCGGCGGCCGCGGCGCGCTGATCCTGACGCGCGACCTCGAGCACGCATGCGATCTCGCCAACCGGGTCGCGCCGGAGCACCTCGAGATCTCGACCGAGTCGCCGCGGCGCTGGCTCGGCCGCATCCGCCACGCCGGCGCGATCTTCCTCGGGCGCCACTCGAGCGAGGCGCTCGGCGACTACTGCGCCGGGCCGAACCACGTGCTGCCGACCGCGCGCACGGCGCGCTTCTCGTCTCCGCTGGGCGTGTACGACTTCCAGAAGCGCAGCAGCCTCATCGAGATCTCCCCGGCCGGCGCGCGCACGCTGGGCCCGGTCGCCGCGCTCCTGGCGCGCGGCGAGAACCTGCCGGCGCACGCCCGCAGCGCCGAGATGCGCACCGAGGAAGGTGGATCGTGAGCGTTCCGGAGGGGCAGCCGCCGCTGCGGCTGGACCTGATCCGCGACGACGTGCGAGCGCTGCGCGCCTACCCGGTGCCGGCGTCCGACGGGCTGATCAAGCTCGACGCGATGGAGAATCCGTACCGGCTGCCGCCGCCACTCGCGCAGGCGCTCGGCGAGCGGCTGTCGCAGGTCGCGCTCAATCGCTACCCGCCGGGCGATCCGGCGTCCCTGAAGCAGCGGCTGCGCGCTTCGATCGGACTGCCCGATGGCCTCGCGCTGATGCTGGGCAACGGCTCCGACGAGCTGATCCACCTGGTCATCCAGGCCTGCGCCCGCCCGGGCGCGGTCGTGCTGTCGCCGTGGCCGAGCTTCGTGATGTACCAGATGAGCGCGCGCTTCGACGGCTGCCGCTTCGCCGACGTGCCCCTGCGCCCGGACTTCGGCCTCGACCCGCAGTCGGTGCTGGCGGCGTTGCGCGAGCACCAGCCGGCGCTCGTCTTCCTCGCCTATCCCAACAATCCCACCGGCAACCTGTTCGACCGGTCGTCGGTCGAGGCCGTGCTCGACGCCGCCCCGGGCCTGGTCGTCGTTGACGAGGCCTACCTGCCGTTCGCGCAGCAGACCTGGCTGCCGGCGCTCTCCGGCCGCCCCAACCTGCTGGTCCTGCGGACGCTGTCCAAGCTCGGGCTGGCCGGCATCCGCCTGGGCTACCTGTGCGGACAGCCGGCCTGGATCGAGCAGTTCGACAAGGTGCGCCCGCCCTACAACGTCGGCGTGCTGACGCTGGCGACAGCCGAGTTCATGCTCGACCACGTCGACGTGCTCGAGGCGCAGGCGGCGGCGGTGCGCTCGGAGCGCGGCCGGCTGCTCGCCGCGCTGCGCCAGCTGCCGGCGCTGCAGGCTTTCGACAGCGCGGCCAACTTCGTGCTGTTCCGCGTCGCCGACGCCGACGCGGTCTACGCGAACCTGCTGCGACGGCGTATCCTGATAAAGAATGTGTCATCCGCCCACCCGCTGCTCAAAGGCTGCTTGCGAGTGACGGTGGGCACGCCGACGGAAAACGACGCCTTTGTCGACGCCCTGCGGGCGAGCCTCTGACCGGACCCGACCGATGTCGCACCGAAGCGCTGAAATCGCGCGCGAGACCAACGAAACCCGGATCCGTGTCGTGGTCGACCTGGACGGCAGCGGTACCTGCCAGGTGTCGACCGGGATCGGCTTCTTCGACCATATGCTGGAGCAGCTGGCGCGCCACGGCGCGATCGACCTGACCATCACCGCCGCCGGCGACCTGCACATCGACGGCCACCACACGGTCGAGGACGTCGGCATCGCGCTGGGAAAGGCGGTTGCCGGAGCCGCCGGCGACAAGAAGGGCATTCGCCGGTACGGCCATTCCTACGTGCCGCTCGACGAGGCGCTGACGCGGGTGGTGATCGACTTCTCCGGGCGGCCGGGACTGCACTGGAACGTCGAGTTTGCGCGCGCGCTGATCGGCGACTTCGACGTCGACCTGACGCACGAGTTCTTCCAGGCGTTCGCCAATCACGCCCAGGCCACCGTTCACGTGGACAACCTGCGCGGCGCCAATGCGCATCACCAGTGCGAGACCGTGTTCAAGGCCTTCGCGCGGGCGCTGCGCGCCGCGCTCGAGCCCGATCCGCGGGCGGCCGGCGCCGTACCGAGCACCAAGGGGATGCTGTAGCGTGCTGCCGGCAGGCCGGGTCCCCACGCGAATGGTCGCGCCATGATCGCAATCGTCGACTACGGCATGGGAAATCTTCGCTCGGTCGCGCAGGCGCTCGAGCATGTCGCCCCGCGGACCGAGGTCCGCATCAGCTCGGACCGCGACGAAATCGAGGCGGCCTCGCGGGTGGTCCTGCCGGGCCAGGGCGCGATGCCGGATTGCATGCGCTACCTGCGCGAATCCGGGCTGGAGCAGACGGTGCGGAAGGTGGCGCGCAGGCTGCCGATGCTGGCGGTCTGCATCGGCGAACAGATGCTGTTCGAGCTGTCCGAGGAAGGCGATACACCGGGCCTGGGCCTGTTTTCCGGCCGGGTGGTGCGCTTCCGGCCCGGTACGAACGGCGGCGGCGCGGCGCTCAAGGTGCCGCACATGGGCTGGAACCAGGTCCGCCAGGCGCGGCCGCACCCTTTATGGGAGGGGGTTCCCGACGAGGGCTATTTCTACTTCGTCCACAGCTACTACGTCAGCCCGGCCGAACCCGCCCTGACGGTCGGCGAGACGGACTACGGCGGCGCCTTTACCTGCGCGGTGGCGCGAGATAATATTTTTGCGACGCAGTTTCACCCGGAA
Source organism: uncultured Burkholderiaceae bacterium (assembly GCA_964512305.1). GTDB lineage: Bacteria > Pseudomonadota > Gammaproteobacteria > Burkholderiales > Burkholderiaceae_F > CAZEIW01. The sequence continues at coordinate 4,360 of CAZEIW010000133.1, forward strand.
AAGAGCGCCGCCGCCGGCCTCAGAATCTACGAGAACTTTGCGCGCTGGAACCCCTGACGACCGGTAGCCCGCCTCTCGCGCGCCGTCCCGCACTGCGGGATTCGCGCACGCAACCCTCCCTCCACCCGCCGATACCGCATTCCCCCGCGGTCCTGCCTGCATGCTGCTGATACCGGCTATCGACCTGAAGGACGGACACTGCGTGCGCCTGCGCCAGGGCGACATGAACGACGCCACCGTCTTCAGCGAAGACCCCGTGGCCATGGCGCGCCATTGGGTCGAGCAGGGCGCCCGCCGCCTGCACATCGTCGATCTGAACGGCGCGCGCGCCGGCCGGCCCGTCAACGAGGCGGTGATCCGGCGCATCCTGCGGGCGGTCGGCGACGGCATCGAAGTCCAGCTCGGCGGCGGCCTGCGCGACCTGGACACGATCGAGCGCTATATCGACGACGGCATCTCGTTCGTCGTGATCGGCACGGCCGCGGTGAAGAATCCGGGCTTCCTGCACGACGCCTGCAGCGCCTTCGGCGGCCACGTGATCGTGTCGCTCGATGCGCGCGACGGCAAGGTCGCCACCGACGGCTGGAGCAAGCTCACCGGGCACGACGTGGTCGACCTGGCGACCAAGTTCGAGGACTACGGCGTCGACGCCATCCTCTACACCGATATCGGGCGCGACGGCATGCTGAGCGGCGTGAACATCGAAGCGACGGTGCAGCTGGCGCGCTCGGTCAAGATCCCGGTGATCGCCAGCGGCGGCGTCGCCAACCTCGACGACATCGACCGCCTGTGCGCGATCGAAGCCGATGGCGTCGAGGCGGCCGTGCTGGGTCGCGCGCTCTATGAAGGCTCGCTCGACTTCAAGGCCGCGCTGGCGCGCGCCGAAGCGCAGGCCCCGGACTGAGAGCGCCTTGCGCGGGCGGCGCCGGCCGCGCACGCACCTCCCCGACCCCATGCTCGCCAAGCGAATCATTCCCTGCCTGGACGTCACGGCCGGCCGCGTCGTCAAGGGCGTCAACTTCGTCGGCCTGCGCGATGCGGGCGACCCGGTCGAGGTCGCGCGCCGCTACGACGGCGAGGGCGCGGACGAGCTCACCTTCCTGGACATCACGGCGAGTTCGGACCAGCGCGACATCCTCCTGCACGTGATCGAATCGGTCGCGCGCCAGGTATTCATCCCGCTCACGGTGGGAGGCGGAGTGCGCAAGGTGGAGGACGTGCGCCGGCTGCTCAACGCCGGCGCCGACAAGATCTCGATCAACACCGCCGGCGGGCGCGTCCCGCAGCTGATCGCGCGCTCGACCGCGCGCTACGGCTCGCAGTGCATCGTGGTCGCCATCGACGCGCGGCGGCGGCGCGCGGACGACGCGGCGCACGGCTGGGAGGTCTACACCCACGGCGGACGAACGGCGACCGGCCTGGACGCGATCGGCTGGGCGCGCCGCGTCGTCGAGCTCGGCGCCGGCGAGATCCTGCTCACCAGCATGGACCGCGACGGCACCCGCCAGGGTTTCGACCTCGAGCTGACGCGCGCGGTCTCCGACGCGGTGCCGGTGCCGGTCATCGCCTCGGGCGGCGTCGGAACGCTGCAGCACCTGGCCGACGGCATCCTGCGCGGCCGTGCCGATGCGGTGCTGGCGGCTTCGATCTTTCACTACGGCGAGTTCAGCGTGCGCCAGGCCAAGCAGTTCATGGCGCAGCAGGGAATCGCGATGCGGCTGTCATGACTGCCGACAGCGGTGGCGAGCGCGGTGCCGACAGCGGTGCCGACGGCGGCGTCGAGAGCCGCGCCGGGGGCGGCGCCGATGCCGCCGGCTGGCTCGACCAGGTCGCCTTCGACGCCGCGGGGCTGGTGCCGGTCATCGCGCAGCAGGCGTCGGACCGTCGCGTGCTCATGGTCGCCTGGGCCGACCGCGCGGCGCTCGCGGAGACCGCGGAGGGCGGCTACGCGGTGTACTTTTCGCGGTCTCGCGGGCGCCTTTGGCGCAAGGGCGAGGAGTCGGGCCACCGGCAGCGCGTGGCCGAGATCCGCCTCGACTGCGACGGCGACGTGGTGCTGTACCTGGTCGACCAGGAGGGCGGCATCGCGTGCCACACGGGGCGGGCCAGCTGCTTCTTTCGCCGCCTCGAGGACGGCGTCTGGCGCGAAGTCGACCCGGTCCTCAAGGACCCGGAAGCGATTTACGCCCGATCCCGCGCCCCGGGGACCCGGGCGGCGCCGGGCACGGCCCAGGCAGGCAACGACGGGAAGCCAATGAGCGACGACGTGCTGATTCGACTGGCCGACGTGATCGAAGCGCGCCGCGGCGCCGATCCCGAGCGTTCGTACGTCGCGCGCCTGCTGGCCAAGGGGCCCGACGCAGTCCTGAAGAAAATCGGCGAGGAGGCCACCGAAACGGTGATGGCAGCCAAGGACGCGGAGCCGGGGCGGATCGTCGCCGAGACCGCGGACCTGTGGTTCCATTGCCTCGTGATGCTTTCGCACTATCGGATCCGCCCCGAGCAGGTGCTGGCCGAGCTGCAACGGCGCGCCGGGACCTCCGGGCTGGAGGAAAAGGCGCTGCGCAAGGCGGTCGAACGGGAACGGGGCACGGATGAGCGATGACAGCTGCATTTTCTGCCGGATCGCGCGCGGCGAGGTTCCGTCGCGCAAGGTCCACGAGGACGATGACGTGATCGTCTTCCACGACCTGTACCCGAAGGCGCCGGTCCACCTGCTGATCGTTCCGAAGGTGCACGTCGACTCGCTGATCACGGCCGGCGAAGAGCATCGGGCGCTGTTGGGTAAAATGCTGCTTCTTGCCCCACGGCTGGCAGAAGAACAGGGCGCTACGGACGGTTTCCGCATCGTCGTCAACAACGGGCCGGGCGGCGGACAGGAGGTCTATCACCTGCATCTGCATCTGATGGGCGGTCCGCGGCCGTGGAAGCGCGTTACGTAGGAGCGAAGTCATGGGTGGGCTATCGATTTGGCACTGGCTGATCGTGCTTCTGGTCGTGATCCTCGTGTTCGGGACCGGCAAACTGAGAAACCTCGGCAAGGATCTCGGCGGCGCGATCAAGGGCTTCAAGGAAGGGATCAAGGAGGGCGGGGCGGAGCCGCCGCCGCCGCCGGCCCAGAAGGTCGAAGAGACGCGCCAGGTCGGCAGCACGATCGACGTGCAGGCGCGCGAGAAGAGCGGCTCCTGATCGCGGCCGCGCGCCCGCTTCGGCGCGGTCGGAGCGCCTGATGCTGGACTTCAGCTTCGGCGAACTCCTGATGATCGGCGCCGTCGCGCTGGTCGTTCTCGGCCCGGAGCGCCTGCCCAGGGTGGCACGCGCGTTCGGCGAGTGGCTCGGCAAGGCCCAGCGCTACGTGAGCCAGGTGAAGGCGGACATCAACCGCGAGATCGAGATGTCCGAGCTCAAGCGGCTGAAGGAGGAGGCGCAGACCGCCGCGCAGTCGTTCGAGTCCTCGGTGCGCGGGGCCGTCGCCGGCGTCGAAACGGAGCTGACCGGCCTGCAGCGTCTCGGCGACTCCGGCGCGGAACCGGTCGCGACCGGCTCGGCGCCGTCAGGCAACGTTTGGGAGAGCGCCTACCCGTGGGGGAGCTCGGCGTTTCGCAAGCGCTACCGCCCGGGCCCGTCGATCGACCAGCTGGCCGACGAAGTGGCCCGCCTGAAGCGGCAGCTGGCGCTGCCGGATTCGCATGCCGTCGCGCACCACCGCTACGCGCCGCGCGCGCGCGTGAACCGCGTCCGGATCCGGCGCTGAGCGCATCGACGCATCCGAACCCATGACCGAACCGACCGAGGGGCCGGAGCAGAGCTTCCTGTCGCACCTGATCGAGCTGCGGCAGCGGATCGTGCGCGCCGCGGTGTCGGTGGTGATCGTGTTCCTGGCGCTGTCGCCTTTCATGAAGCGCATCTTCGACCTGCTGTCGCGCCCGATGATGGCGGCGCTGCCGCAGGGCGCGAAGCTGCTCGCCACCGGGGTCATCACCCCGTTCATGGTGCCCCTGAAGGTCACGCTGTTCGCATCGCTGCTGATCGCGCTGCCCTACGTGCTGTACCAGGTGTGGGCGTTCGTCGCGCCCGGCCTGTACCAGCACGAGAAGCGCCTGGCGGCGCCGGTGATCTTCTCCAGCGTGGTGATGTTCTTCGCCGGCATCGCGTATTGCTACTTCGTCGTGTTCGGTTTCGTGTTCAAGTTCATCGCCGGGTTCGCGCCCGATTCGGTCAACGTCTCGCCCGACATCGACGCCTACTTCGGATTCGTGATGCGGATGTTCATCGCGTTCGGCCTCGCGTTCGAGGTGCCGATCGTCGTGCTGCTGCTCGCGCGCTTCGGCATCGCCGACGTCGCCAGGCTGCGGCGCGTGCGGCCCTACATGATCGTCGGCGCGTTCGTGATCGCGGCGATCTTCACGCCGCCCGACGTGATGTCGCAGATGCTCCTGGCGCTGCCGCTGTGCCTGCTGTACGAGCTGGGGATCCTGCTCGCGTCGCTGTTCGGTGCGCGGCCCGATCGGACCGGCGAGCAGGGGTCCGCCACGAAGGCGGGCAGCTGACCCCTCCCCGGGCTTTCCCCGCTGGCGGCGACGGCGCATACTGCCTGCATGCTGAGAATCGTTCTCATCTGCCTTGGAGCGGCATTCGCCTTCACGGCTGCCGCCGCGACCCAACCGGCCGCCGAGGCGCAAGTGGACCTGGACGCCGGCGTGGCGGCGTACGAACAGCATGACTACGCGCGGGCGCTGAAGCATTTCCGGGCCGCGGCCGAGCGCAACCAGCGCGTCGCGCAGTTCAACCTGGCGGTGATGCTGGTCGACGGCGATGGCGTCGACCCCGATCCGGCACAAGGGGTGGCCTGGCTGCGCAAGGCTGCCGAAAACGGGCTGGCGCGCGCGCAATACACGCTGGGAGCGATGTGCGAGCTCGGCCGCTTCGTCGCGCGATCGCAATTCGAGGCCACCACGTGGTACCGGCGTGCCGCCGAGCAGGGCTGGCGCGACGCGCAGGTCAGCGTCGCGACGCAATACTTCCTCGGCCGCGGCGCGGAGAAGGATTACCGCGAGGCGGCGATCTGGTACGAGCGGGCGGCCGAACAGGGCGATGTCGGGGCCGCCTACATCATCGCGAGCATGTACGAGCACGGCGACGGCGTCGAGCGCGATGCGCAGCGCGCGCTGCGCTGGTACACGTGGGCCGGGGAACAGGGCGACGAGGTCGCGCGCCTGAAGGCGCAGGAGGTCGCACGCTCGATCCCTTCGAAGCGCTGAGCTCAGTGCGAGGGCGGGGTCGGGCGCTCGCCGACGCTCACCGACAGGTCGACCTCCTTCCCATCGCGCAGGACGCGCACCGCCGCCCTCGCGCCGGGCTCGAGCTGCGCGATCTGGCTCAGCATGGAACGCCGGTCGGTGACGGCCGCGCCATTGATCGACATGACGATGTCGCCCAGCTCCATGCCGGCGCGGACCGCCGGCGCGTTGGGCGAGAACCCGCGCACGACGACGCCGCCGGCGCGCTTGAGCCGGAACGCGTCGACCAGTTCGGGCGTGATGTCCGACGGCTCGATGCCGAAGTAGCCGCGCCGCACGCGGCCGTTGCGGACGATCTGGTCCATGACCTGGGTGATGATCGTCGTCGGGATCGCGAATCCGATGCCGACCGAGCCGCCGCTGCGCGAGAAAATGGCCGTGTTGATGCCGATCAGGTGGCCGTCGCTGTCGACGAGTGCCCCACCGGAGTTGCCCTCGTTGATCGCGGCGTCGGTCTGGATGAAGTTCTCGAAGGTGTTGAGCCCGAGGTTGCTGCGCCCCAGGGCAGAGACGATCCCCATCGTCACGGTCTGGCCGACGTCGTACGGGTTGCCGATCGCCAGCACGACATCGCCGACCCGCAAGGTCTCGGAGCGGCCGAACGTGATGGCCGGGAGGTCGGTCAGGTCGACCTTCAGCACCGCCAGGTCGGTTTCCGGATCGGCGCCTACGAGGCGGGCCTGGACCCGCCGGCCGTCGCCTAGCGCGACTGCGATCTCGTCGGCGGCCTGCACGACGTGGTTGTTGGTCAGCACGTAGCCGTCGCCGGTCGCGATCACCCCTGAACCCAGGCGCGCGATCGCCTGCGGATCGCCGCCGGGCTCCTCGAGAAGCTGCGTGCGGTCCGCGGACTCGTCGCCCCCGCCGCCGCGGCGAATCTGCTTGACGGTGTAGATGTTCACGACGGCCGGCAGCGCGTGCTTGGCCGCATCGGCGTACGACCCCAGCGCGTTGACGCGGGTGACTGGTTCGTCGGCGGAAACCTGCCGGATCGCGGCACCGGAGGTCGCCTGGGCTGCCGCGGCCGGGGTCGCCACCGCAGGCGGCGTGCCCGGGCCGCGTGCCAGCCATTGCGGCTTCAGCGTCGAAACCACGAACAGCAGGGCCATGCCGACGGTGGTCGCTTGCGCGAACGTCAGCCAGAGGCGGCGCCACATTTGCGGTATCCGACAGCAGCCATGAGTTCGAGACCGCAGGGGCATTCGCCCCTGGTGGTCGGCTTTCGTATCCTGAAATCCAAACAGCGGTCCCGACCGAGGTCTTTCCGCCCCGGCCGCCGTCTGTCCCCGCGGCCATCGCGGCCGAAGGGGCGCTTGAAGTAGAATATCAGGCCGTCCCGCCCCTCGCCGGAACCCCTGGCCGCCGCCCCTCTTGGCGCCTTGCAAATCCCGGGAATCGCCTCATGTTTCGACTGCGCGTAAGCAGTCGCGGCGTCCCGTGGCGAGCGCCTGCCCGCCCCGCCGCCGGCGGGCGGCATGAGCCGGAACGCGTGCAGGACTTTGATAAGGCGATTCGATGATGGTGCTCTATTCCGGAACCACCTGCCCGTTCTCGCAGCGCTGCCGCCTGGTGCTGTTCGAGAAGGGAATGGACTTCGAGATCAGGACGTCGATCTCTTCAACAAGCCCGAAGACATCAACGTGATGAATCCGTACGGCCAGGTGCCGATCCTGGTCGAGCGGGACCTGACGCTCTACGAATCCAACATCATCAACGAGTACATCGACGAGCGCTTCCCGCACCCGCAGCTGATGCCGGCCGACCCGGTGATGCGGGCGCGCGCGCGGCTGTTCCTCTTCAATTTCGAGCGCGAGCTGTTCGTGCACGTCCAGACGATCGAGAACAGCAACAACCAGAAGGCGATCGAGAAGGCGAAGCTCAACATCCGCGATCGCCTGACGCAGCTGGCGCCGATCCTCCTCAAGAACAAGTACATGCTGGGCGACGATTTCTCGATGCTCGACGTCGCGATCGCGCCGCTGCTCTGGCGCCTGGACCACTACGGGATCGATCTGCCCAAGAGCGCCGCGCCGCTGATGAAGTACGCGGAGCGCATCTTCAGCCGCCCGGCCTACATCGAGGCGCTGACTCCGAGCGAAAAGGTGATGCGGCGATAGATCCGGCGCCCGCTCGGCCGCTCCCGGCATGGCTGACCTGTCGACCAAACCCTACCTGATCCGCGCCATTTACGAATGGTGCACGGACAGCGGGTACACGCCGTACATCGCGGTCGCGGTAGGCGAGGGCGTGCAGGTGCCTGCGGAATACGTGAAGAACGGCGAGATCGTGCTCAACGTGTCGCCGCTGGCGACCAACCGCCTGAAGCTCGGCAACGACGCGATCGAGTTCCAGGCTCGCTTCGGCGGCGTCGGGCGCGAGGTGCACGTGCCGATCGAGACAGTGATCGCCATTTACGCGCGCGAAAACGGCCAGGGCATGGCGTTCGACGCGGCGCGCCCGGCGCCTGGCGGCAGCAACGATGCGCCCCGGCCCGCCCCGGCGCGCGGCAACGCGCTCACCACGGTTCCGGCCCCGCTGGCGGCCAACCGCGCCGACGACGGCGAACGCCCGCCGGAACCGCCATCCACCCCCCCGGCCGGCGATCGTCCGCGGCTGACACGCGTCAAGTAGCGCTCGGCGGCAGGCGCGGCGCTAGACTGCGCCCGCATCGCATTTCGCGCCGGCATAGCTCAGTTGGTAGAGCAACGGTTTTGTAAACCGAAGGTCGGGGGTTCGAGTCCCTCTGCCGGCACCGCGCCGCGCTCCTTGCATTGACCTCCGCCCACCTTCGTCATTCTCGGGCAGGCAGAGGATGGGCACCAGGCACTTCCAAATTCCGGGTCTGCGGAATTGTCCCGTTGACGGAGACGCGGATCCGGCGCATCTTGCGATCCCGGAGGGTTTCTTCGAGGGGGGGACGATGCGCCGAAGCGTTTTGGTGCTGGCAGCTTCACTACTGCTGGCCGCGTGCGCGTGCCAACACGTCAAGCCGTGCTGCGGGCCGACCTCGCTCGATCAGGACAAGCGACACCCGCTGATCACCGTCGTGAACGACGAGTATCTGGCGGTCGGCCCCGATCCGATCCATTTCCTGAAGGGCGAGAGCGGGCTGATCGTCTGGAACCTCCCGCGCGACCTGGACGTCAGTTTCCCCGACGACACCAAGGCGGCGGCCGGCCACAGGGGGATCGAGTTCATCGATGGCCCCGTGCGCGAGGGTTACTCTCGGGTCCCGGAAGGTGAATTCACCTGCAAATTCGTCAGCTCGCACGAGTACCAGTGCATCAACCGGAACTCGCGGGAACCGGGCACGATCTACAAGTACGAGTACAGGATCACCGTCCTCAATTCGAGGGGCAAGGAGATCCGGCTCGATCCGAGCGTCTGGAACGGCGGACACTGACTTCAGGATCGGTCGGACTTGAGCCAGTCGCCCGCGTCGGCCAGCGCCTGTTCGAGGCGCCAGCTGCCGCCTGAGGCGGCAAGCTCCGCGAAGACCGACTCGCCAAGCGCTCCCCTCGCGTTCGCGATCAACGGCGAAAGGAACGCCTCGTCGCTCGGGTCGCGCTGGATGCCGGTCGCCGCCATCTGGGCGGCAACGATTCCCTCGTAGCGCGCGGCCCGATCCCACTGCCTGGCGGTCGCGGCAAGGCCCGCGCAGACGTCCAGCGTGCTGACCTCGACGGGGCGGGAGTGGATCCGGCCGCAGATGCCGAGCACGTCGAGCAGCAGCGTCCTGGCGCGGTCCACGGACCCGAGGCCGATCGCGAGGATCGCCAGGTTCAGCATGCCAATGGCCGTGTTCTCCATATCGCCCAGTTCGCGCTCCAGGGCGACCATCTCGAGGTACAACGGTTCCGCGGCCTCGAGGCGGCCCTGCATCCGATAAAGCTGCGCCAGCTGGTTGAGCGCGCCGGCCAGCTCGGGCTTGTTCCCGAGCTTGCGCGCCAGCGCCAGCGCCTCGACCAGGAGATCGTCGGCTGCCGCAGTCTCTCCCAGGCCGAGGCACACCGATCCCAGCGGTTGAAGCACCTCGCCGACGGCCGCGACGTCCCCCAGTTGACGCGCAATGGCCAGGCTCTCCGTCAGGTAGGCCTTCGCTTCGCTGTAGCGCGCCATGAAGAAGCACACCTGGCCCGCGAAGAACAGCGCGCGGCGCCGCAGGTCGGTGGGCCCCTGCAGTTCCGCGCGGCCGACGATCTCCACCGTCACCTGGCGCGCAAGGGTCCATAGTCCGCGATTCGTCCAGTAGGGGCGCAGCGAGCGCGTCAGCGCGACCGCCTTCTCCGCCCCCTGCGGCGAATGCTCGGACCACGCGATCGCGGCGAGCATGTTCTCGAGCTCGGGGTCGAGCCGCGCGAGCCAGGTCTTCTGATCCGGGCCGGCCAGGTGCGGATGCGCCCTTTCCGCAAGTCCCAGGTAGTAGCGTAGATGCCTCTCCTGCACCGGCGAGGCGTCGCCGATCTCCGTCATCCGGTCCCGCGCGTAATGCCGCACCGTATCGAGCATGCGGTATCGCCCGCTGTCGGGCTCCAGCACGGCCAGCGACTTTTCGACGAGTTGCGCGAGCGCGTCCAGCACGTCGGCCTGGTCCAGGCCGTCGCCGGCGGCGACGGCCTCGGCGGCTTCGATCGTCCAGCCGCCCGCGAACACGGCGAGCCGCACGAACAGGCGGCGTTCCCCCGGGGTCAGCAGGTCGTAGCTCCAGTCGATCAGCGCCCGCAGCGTCCTTTGGCGCGGCAACACCGTGAGATCGCCGGTCGCCAGCAGGCGGAAGCGGTCGTCCAGCCGCGCCGCGATCACTTCCACCGGCAGCGCGCGCGTGCGCGCGGCGGCAAGCTCGATCGCGAGCGGGATGCCGTCGAGCCGGCGGCAGATGTCGACGACGGCGCGGGCATTCCGGGGCGTTATCTGGAACGACGGGTGCGAGGCGGCCGCCCGGTCGACGAAAAGCCGGACCGCGTCGTGCTGCTGCAGCTCCCCGGCTTCGATCCGCTGGTTCGGATCAGGCACGGCCAGCGTCGGCACGTGGTAGGCGGTCTCGCCGGCGATTTGCAGGTAGCTGCGGCTGGTGGCCAGCATCCGCAGGCCGGGGCTCGCTTGCAGCATCTGCTTGGCCAGTTCGGCGCAGGCTTGCACCACGTGCTCGCAGTTGTCGAGAACGACGAGCAGCCGGCGATCGCGGACATGCTCGAGCAGGGCTTCGGTGATCGAGTGCCTGCTTTCCTCGTGGACGCCCAGTACCGAGGCAACCGCCTGCACGACATGTCTGGAATCCGTCAGCGGCGCGAGCTCGACCAGCCAGACCCCGTCGGGGAAATCGTCCAGTACCTCGGCGGCCAGCTGCACCGACAGGCGCGACTTGCCGATCCCGCCCACGCCGAGCAGCGTGAGCAGCCGGGCGGTGCCCAGCAACTGTCGCGCTTTCGCCAGCTCCAGTTCGCGCCCCACGAACGAGTTCAGCTGCTGCGCCAGGTTGTTCGGCGTCGCCTCGAGCGAACGCAGTGCCGGGAACTCGCGGCGCAGGCTGGGGTGCACCAGCTGGTAGACGTGCTCGGGACGGGCAAGGTCGCGCAAGCGGACCGAGCCCAGGTCGAGCACCGCGGCGCCGGCAGGCAGGCGGCCCTCGACGCGCGACGCCACGGCCTCGGACAGCAGGACCTGGCCGCCGTGCGCGGCGCTCATGATCCGGGCTGCGCGGTTGACCGTGCTGCCGTAGAAATCGTTGTCGCGTCTTTGATGCTCGCCGAGGTGCAGGCCGCAGCGGATCTTCAGGGGGATCTCGCCTGCCGCGACCGGGTCGGCGTAGGTCAGCTGCAACTGAAGCGTCGCGGCCACCGCCGCGAGCGGATCCTCGAACACGGCATGGATGCCGTCGCCCGTCGTCTTCACGACGCTGCCCCCGTTCTCCTCGACGATGGCTCTCGAGACGGCATCGTGCCGGGCCAGCGCCGGTTGCATCCGCTCGGGTTCTTGCTCCCACAGCCGGGTGCTTCCCTCGATGTCGGTGAAAAGGAAGGTTGTGACCGCGGACGGGTCAGGCACCTCGATGCCCCCAAAGGCTCGGTTGCTGTGTGCGAACTTTACGTTGACTCAGTGGTCTTCGCCAGCACCCCCGGGCAATCTCGACAAGGGATTCGTGCGGATACGCGGGCGTCACAGAGCGGCGAAGCGGGGCGCTACACTTGACGCGGGAGAGACAGACAGGAGGAGCGTGCCATGACCGAAACGACCAAGTACCTGCTGACCGAGGACCGGATCCCGCGCGATTGGTACAACATCCAGGCCGATCTGCCGAAACCGCTACCGCCCCCGCTGCACCCGGGCACGCTGAAGCCGATCGGGCCCGCGGACCTCGAGCCGCTGTTCCCGATGGACCTGATCCTGCAGGAGGTCTCGACGGAGCGCCAGATCGAGATTCCGGAGCCGGTGCGCGAGATCTATTCGATGTGGAGGCCGACGCCGCTATATCGCGCGCGGCGCCTCGAGCGCGCCCTCGGAACCCCGGCCAGGATCTACTACAAGTACGAAGGTGTCAGCCCGGCGGGCAGTCACAAGCCGAATACGGCCGTGGCGCAGGCGTTCTTCAACCACCGCGCCGGCGTGCGGCGCCTGAGCACCGAGACCGGTGCCGGCCAGTGGGGCACCGCGCTCGCCTTTGCGGGCGCGCTGTTCGGCATCGATGTGACCGTGTTCCAGGTGCGCGTGTCCTACGACCAGAAGCCGTACCGGCGCGCGGTGATGGAAACCTACGGCGCGCGCTGCCTGCCGTCGCCCTCGAAGGAGACGCATTACGGCCGTACCGTGCTCGCGCAGCGTCCTGACCATCCCGGCAGCCTCGGGATCGCGATCTCCGAGGCGGTCGAGGTGGCGGCGCAGGATCCGCTGGTCAAGTACTCGCTCGGCTCGGTGCTCAATCACGTGCTGATGCACCAGACCGTGATCGGGCAGGAGGCGATCGAGCAGCTGCAGATGGCGGGGGCGTGGCCCGACGTGGTGGTCGGATGCACGGGGGGTGGATCGAATTTCGCCGGTATCGCGTTTCCGTTCATCGGCCAGGGTCTGCGCGGCGGCCCGAAGCCGCGCATCGTCGCGGTCGAGCCCGCGGCCTGCCCGTCGCTCACGCGCGGCAGGTACGCGTACGACTTCGGCGACACCGGACACATGGCGCCGCTGGTCAAGATGCACACGCTCGGCTCGACCTTCACCCCGCCGGGCTTCCACGCCGGCGGCCTGCGCTATCACGGCATGGGGCCATTGGTCTCGCACCTGAAGCAGCTCGGGCTGATCGAGGCGGTCGCCTATCACCAGGTCGAGTGCTTCGATGCCGGCGTGCTGTTCGCGCGCAACGAGGGCATCGTTCCCGCGCCGGAAGCGAATCATGCGGTGAAGGGGGCCATCGAGGAGGCGGTGCGCTGCAAGCGCGAGGGCCGCGCCGACACCATCCTGTTCAATCTGTGCGGCCACGGCCATTTCGACATGGCCGCCTACTCCGACTACTTCGCCGGCAAGCTGCAGGACGTCGCCTACGACGAGCGCGAACTGGCGATGGCCCTGGCCGGACTGCCGTCGGTGCCGGAGACGGTCTAACGCACTCCCCTCTCCCGCATCGCGGGAGAGGGGTAGGGGTGAGGGTGCGAAGCGGAGCCTAGACGCGCCCCCTCACCCCCGGCCCCTCTCCCGCGCGGCGGGAGAGGGGAGTTCTCAGCCGTGCGGCGGCGGTGGCGGTGCCGGCGGCGGCGGGGGCGGCGGGATGTTCTGGCGTACCGCCTGTCCAGGCAACTGGTTGCCCTTCGCGTACATGCACTGCTGGTACGCGATGTCGTAGCGGCGCTGCATCTGATAGCCCGAGCGCCCGCCTTCGCCGGCGCCGACCGCGCTGCCCGCGACCAACCCGACCGCGGCGCCTGCGCCGGCGCCTTCGTGCCCGCCGGCAAGCGCGCCGGCGGCGGCGCCGATCGCGGTTCCGAGCGCGGCGGAGCCGACGAAGTTCTGCGACGCGACGTTGTTCGCGTTGCCGCCGATGACCTGCGACGCGTAGCCGCGGCACAACTGGTCGTCGGCGATGAAGACCTCGAACGGCTTGCCGGGCGCCGGCATCACGGCGACGCTCGGCCCCGTGGGTATCTGCGCGCAGCCGAGCAGGGCGATCGGTGCGAGAACCGCGATCGATTTCAGCATGTTCATGTCGAGCTCCTCAGACGAGCGCTATGGCTTCGGCGCCGGGGCGGGTGCCGCTGGCGCGGATGGCGTCGCGGGCACCGCCTGCCAGCCGCCGGGGCACGAGGGTACGTAAGGGTAGTAGCCCCCGGCGGCGCTGCAGTAGTACCAGTATTGCGGCGCCGGTGGTGGCGGCGGCGATGCCGACCCGGCAGCCGGGTTGACGATGACCGCGACCGGCGGCTCATACGGGTTCGGGTAAGGATAGACCGGCTCGGGGTAGAAGTACCACGCCCCGCCCACGACCCACCACCAGCCGAAGCGGCCCTCATGGCGGTCATGCAGCCAGCGGCCATGCCGCCAGAGATCCCAATCGTGTTCGTGGAAGCGCGCGATGTCGCCGTGAAAGCGCGCCTCGTCGTGGTGTTGAGCCCACGCCGGCATCACGGCCGCAAGCGTCGCAGCGGCGGCCGCCGCGGCACGGAATCGTCTCGATACCATCTGCAGTTCCCTTCAAGCTCCATGCGAGCGCGATGGCCGCACGGGCCACCGATGGCGCGCGCTCGGAAATCCATTAGACCATCGCAGGCGGAATTTCACTTGATTTGGGTGAATCGCGTGCGCGCGGAACAGGCCTTTCGCGGCAAATTTGTGCAAAGGGCGTAACCCCTTGTAAGGCCAGGTCGCGGCCGCCGGCGCGAGGAGCTTCGTGGTTGACCGAAGTCATGCGCGGCAGGCCGCAACGCGCGCAGGATGCGGGAGTCGAAGCACCGACCGCCTGCCTGATTCGCGTTCGCAAGCGAGCGCACGTTGGGGCATACGCTCGTGATCCGGACCCATCGCCGATGAATCCCTCGCCCGATCCGGCCGCACCCCATCCGACCGCGTCCCATCCAACCGTCGCCTCCCGGGCATCGACCGACCTCGACCGGCTGCTGCACGCGGCGATTGCGCGCGTGGTTGCCGGGGTCTCGCCCGTGTCGATCGCGCAAGCCCGTGCCGACTGGGCGGCGCATCTGGCGCTGTCGCCGGACAAGCAGCAGCAGCTCGTCGCAGCGGCAGCCGATGGCGCGGCCGAGTTGACGCGCTGGCTGGCGCGCGGAGCCAACGAGCACGAACGCCCGTTCCGGCCCGAGCCGCGCGATACGCGCTTCAGGGACCCGTTGTGGGGCTTGTGGCCGTTCAGCCTGTACGAGCAGACCTTCCTTGCCGCGGAATCCTGGTGGCATCGGGCGACCACCGGCGTGCGCGGCGTCACGCGCCACCACGAGGACCTGGTCGCTTTCTTCGCACGGCAATGGCTCGACCTCGCGTCGCCGTCGAACGCCTGGTGCACGAATCCGGAAGTGCTGGCGAAGACGCTGCGCCTCGGCGGCCTCAACTTCCTCTCCGGGCTGGCCAACTGGCTCGAGGACGCGGCGCGCGATGCCGCCGACCAGCCGCCCGTCGGCGCCGAGCGCTACCGGCCGGGCATCGAGGTCGCGGTCACGCCGGGCAAGGTCGTGCTGCGCAATCGCCTGATCGAGCTGATCCAGTACGAGCCGGCGACGCCGGATGTCTTCGCCGAGCCCGTGCTGCTGGTGCCGGCGTGGATCATGAAGTACTACATCCTCGACCTGTCGCCGCACGACTCGCTGGTCAAGCACCTGGTCGATCACGGCCACACCGTGTTCGCGATATCGTGGAAGAACCCGGATCGCGACGATCGCCACCTGTCGTTCGACGACTACCGCGAACTTGGGCTGATGGCCGCGCTCGAGGCGGTGCACGCGATCGTCGCCGGGCGCCGCGTGCACGCGGTGGGCTACTGCCTGGGCGGAACGCTGCTCGCGATCGGCGCTGCCGCGATGGCCCGCGACCGCGACGACCGGCTCGCGAGCCTGACCCTCCTCGCCGCGCAGACCGACTTCACCGAGCCCGGCGAGCTGGGCCTGTTCGTCGACGAAAGCCAGCTGACGTTTCTCGAGGACCTGATGTCGCGCCAGGGCTACCTCACCGGGCGCCAGATGGGCGCCACGTTCCAGCTGCTGCGCTCCGTCGACCTGGTCTGGTCGCGCGCAGTGCACGAATACCTGATCGGCGAGCGCGCGCCGATGGCGGACCTGATGGCCTGGAACGCCGATGGCACGCGCATGCCTGCCCGGATGCACGCCGAATACCTGCGCAGCCTCTACCTGAACAACGATCTCGCCGCGGGGCGCTTCCGGGTCGGCGGCAAGCCGATCGCGCTCGCGGACCTTCATCCGCCGATATTCGCGGTCGGCACGGCCAGCGATCACGTCGCGCCGTGGCGATCGGTCTACAAGCTCAACCTGCTGACCGACGCCGAGGTGACGTTCGTGCTGACCACGGGCGGCCACAATGCGGGCGTCGTGAACCCGCCGGGCGATTCGCGGCGCAGCTTCCGCATCGTCACGCGCGCTTTCGGCGGCACTTATCTCGACCCCGACGCGTTCCTGCGGCAGGCAGAAGAGCGCCCCGGTTCATGGTGGCCGGCCTGGCTCGCTTGGCTCGAGGCGCGCTCGAGCGGCCGCCAGGCGCCGCCGCCGCTCGGCCGCGCCGGTACGGGCGCGATCGCCGACGCGCCCGGAAGCTACGTGCTGGTTCGCTGAGCGATGAAACGGCGCTGACCGCCGCGTCGGACGGTCAGCTCTCGACCAGGACGCGGCGCAGCTTGCCGTTGGACGGATTCAGCTGCGGCGGAACCGGGTCCGCTTCGATCACGACCGAGTCGGCCCCCAATTCGGCGCAGTAGCGGCGCCAGGCTTCCGCGGCGCGCTCGCCGGCGCCGCGCCAGTCGCCCTCGGCGGCATCGAGCCGCAGCACAAAGCGGTTGATCGCAGTCTCCACCAGCTGGAAGCGGTAGACGCCGGCGCGCTCCTCGATCACGGTCGTGACGGCGAGCGGCGGAACGCTCAGCATGCGGCCGTCGGCGGCGGCCAGGGCGACGGTGTCGTCGCGGCGGCCACCCACTCGCAGCGCCGGAAGCGGGCTTCCGCACGGGCATGGCCGGTTCGCGAACGTCACGCTGTCGCCGAGATCGTAGCGAATGATCGGCTGGACATGATTCGCGAGGTTGGTCAGCAGCACCGTCCACGACGGTTCGCCCGGCGCGACCGGCCGGTAATCGCGATCCACCGGCTCCAGGAGCACCCAGTCCCGGTTCAGGTGCAGCGCCCCGCAGCCGCAGTCGAACGCGATGTTCAGGAACTCGGAAGCGCCATAGTCGTCGACGACCGGACAGCCGAAAGCCGCGCCGATCTCGGCCCGGTCGCGCTCCGTCAGTGACTCGCCGCCGCTCCAGATGCCGGTCAGATCGAGGCTGAGGCGCCCGGCGCGCTGCTCGCCCGCGAGAACGGCGAGCTCGGTCGGATAGCTGGTCAGCACGGCCGGCGACGCTTGCGTCAGGCACGACACGATCCGCTCGATGGGCTGCAGCACCGACATGCTGCACGACCGCGCGGAAAGCAGCGGCTGCAGCCGTCGCATGCGCGTCCACATCGTGATCCCGGCGAAGTGCCCCTCGGTCGCGGCTGCGAACGCCGACGGCTGTCCGTTGGCGATCGCACCGAGCATCCGGCGCGCATCCGGACTGGCGCGCGACGTGAAAAGCGCCTCGTACACGGCGAGGCTCACGGGATCCTGGACGAAGATGCCGTTTTCGCCGCTCGATCCCGAACTGGTCCAGACCGTGTACCGGTCGAGGAGCGGTTCGCCGATCCGCGACGGATCGCGCACGAAGGCTTCGACCGTCTCGCGCGTGAGCTCGGGGCGCGTGACCCATCGATCGAAGTCCGCCATTAACGCCGTCTTGGTGACGACCGGCAGCTGCTCCAGGGCGACGCCGTCAGGCGGCAGGCCCGAATACAGATCGCGATAGAAGGGGGAGCGCTCGCGCGCCACGGCCACCAGCGCGCGCAGCCGGCGCTGGGCGCGGCTTTCGAGCAGCTCGGGGCCGGTGCAGGTCGCGAGCCAGATATCGGCGAGGCAGCCCACGAAACTGCAGCACTCCGCCGCCGCCGCCGACACCTCCGCCAGAGTCGGATCGGCGTGCCGCCGCATCGAAGCCGGACCGCCATCGTGCATGCCAACCCCCACCCGCTTGCGCCTCTCGGGGCGGCGGTCGCCGCGCGCAAGCTACCGCCGCGCTTGCATTGAAGCGCGTGCTCAGCCTACGCGGTTTGATCTGGGTCGGGAATTCGGTAGCGCGCGCAAATGCGGGGCAATGCCCGCTTGGCGCACCGGCGAGCGCCTGCCGGACGGGCCGCGACCGGCGGCCCCGCGACGGCGAGGCGGCTCCTCGGCTTCAGTGCTGGTGCTGCGGCGAAGGCTGGCCTTTGTCGGCGCGCGCCGATTTCGGCATCAGGTAGCCGATCAGCGAGCGCACCGTCACCAGCGCCAACACCACGAACAGGATGCCCCAGGCGAAGTCCAGTCCGGGGAATGCCTTCGCCAGCAGCGCGAGGATGGGGAACCCTGCCATCCCGAGAAGAATCCCCCACGTGTATCCGGCGGTCGAGGATCGGCCTCTGGTTCTGCTC
>CAZEIW010000134.1:0-27639 GCA_964512305.1 uncultured Burkholderiaceae bacterium
CTCCCGCGCGCGGCGCGGGAGAGGGGAGAGAGGTGAGGAAACGCCCGTCGGGCGTTTCCTGAGGCTCCTATGGGGGCATTCCGTTACGCCGCGGTCGACCGCATCGGCAAGGAGCAGACCGGCGTGCTCGAGGCCGACAGCGCGCGACTGGCGCGCCAGATGCTGCGCGGCCAGGGCCTGCTGCCGCTGTCGGTCGAGCCGGTGGTCGCCGAGGGCGCGCGCAGCGGCCTGGCGCTGCCGTACGCGCGCCGGCTGTCGCAGACCGAGCTGGCGGTCCTGACCCGCCAGCTCGCCAGCCTGCTGGGTGCCGCGCTGCCGGTCACCGACGCGCTGACGGTGATGGTCGAGCAGAGCGAGAAGCAGGCGCTGCGCGAAATGATGGCCGCGATCCGCACCGACGTCCTCGGCGGGGCCTCGCTGTCGGGCGCGCTGGCGCGGCATCCGCGCCAGTTCCCCGACATCTATCGCGCGCTCATCGCGGCCGGCGAGGAGTCCGGCAAGCTCGGGTCGGTGCTCGCGAGCCTGGCCGACTTCATCGAGGAGCGGGCGCGCCTGCAGCAGAAGATCACCCTCGCGTTCGTGTATCCGGCGATCGTCACGGTGGTCGCGCTCCTCGTGGTGACGGGGCTGCTCACCTACGTCGTGCCGCAGATCGTGCAGGTGTTCTCGCAGACGCGCCAGGGGCTGCCGTTGCTGACGCGCGCGATGATCGCGGTGTCGGACTTCGTGCGCGGCTACGGCTGGGCCGTGCTGGTGCTCGCGGCGGCGGCCGGCTTCGGCGTCAGGCTCGCGCTGCGCGAGCCCGCGATACGTCTGCGCTGGCACCGGCGCATGCTGCAACTGCCGGTACTCGGCATCCTGTCGCGCACGATCAACACCGCCCGCTTCGCCAGCACGCTGTCGATCCTGGTCGGATCGGGCGTGCCGATGCTGCGCTCGCTGCAGGCCGCCGGCGAGACGCTCACCAACCTGGCGCTGCGGCAGCGCGTGGCCGAGGCAACGCAGCGCGTGCGCGAGGGCTTCTCGCTGGCGCGCGCGCTGCGCGCCGACACCGCCGGCGAGCGCAAACCCGGCCAGCTGCGCCTGTTCCCGCCGGTGCTGATCCACCTGATCGCCTCCGGCGAGGCGACCGGCAAGCTGCCGGAGATGCTGGCCCGCGCGGCCGACATGCATGCGCGCGAGGCCGAAAGGCGCGCGTTGTTCTTCACGTCGCTGCTGGAGCCGGCGCTGATCCTGGCGATGGGCGGGATCGTGATGCTGATCGTCCTGGCGGTGCTGATGCCGATCATCGAGATCAACCAGCTCGCGCGCTGAAACGGGTCGCCCGGCGCCCCGTACCCCGGCCGGCTCCCCGCCCTGCCGCGCTCGCGCATCGGCGCCGGAACCGGTCGGACCGGGAATCGCCGGATCGCGTCCATTTGAAGGCCATTCCGGGGCTTTTTCGCGCCATCCGCGGCGGACCGTCCGTGGGAGCCTGAGCGGGTCGCCAACCCGACTCGTGCGCGGCCGATCCGCCGCCGACGCGCGTCCGCCCGGATGCCGGGCCGCGCCCGCCGGCGTCGGGTTCGCGGCCGAGCAATGCCGCCTGGCCCCTGCCGAAGGACTGAATCTCATGGACGGTGCGCGCGCCCCCGCGCCGGCGGAGACCGCCGACGACGCGCGGTATCTGCAGTCGATCACCGCGTGCGGCGATCGGCGCCCGCTCGTGCTGTCGCAGCCGATCTACTCGGCCACCGGCATCAAGCTGCTCGACACCGGGGCGAAGATCGACACCCGGATCTTCGAGCGGCTGTTCGGGCACTCGCTCGCCGAACCGATCGACCGCTGCGTGACGAGCAGCGAGGCGGTCCGGCACAAGGACCTGGTCGAACGCGCGCGCGAGCTGGTCGCGGCCGCGCCGCTGCTCGCGCACTTCGATGCCGGCCTCGGGCCGCAGTCGGGGCGCGTATGGTCGGCGCTGGGCGCGTGCCCGCTCCCTTCCCCGATCGCGATGCGCCTGACGGTCGTCCGCGACGGCACGCCCGCGCTCTACGAACATTCGCTGCGCGCCGCGTTCATCGCGCTCTTCATCGGCGTGCGGGCGCGGTTCTCGGAGCCCGACCTCGAGCTGCTGGCCACCGCGGCGCTGCTGCACGACATCGGGATGATGCATGCCGATCCGGAGCTGTACGAGGGCGAGAAGCCGCTCGATCTCGCCGCGCGCCGCAGCCTGTACGCGCACCCGATGACCGCGCAGCTGATCGCGCGGCGCGAGCCCCTGGTCAATCCCGCGATCGCAACCGCGATCGCGCAGCATCACGAGCGCCTCGACGGGACCGGCTACCCGCGCGGCCTCGCCGGCGAGGCGATCACGAAGCTGGCACGCGTGCTGATGCTGGTCGAGGTCGTATCGGCCGTGATCGAGCACCAGTTCGAGCAGCCCGAGCTGCAGCTGTCGCTGATCCTGCGCCTCAATCACCGCAGCTTCGACGCCGGTCTTTCCGGGGCCGTGCTGGCCGCGCTGCCCAGCCTGGCACTGGGCGAAGGCCAGGTTCCGTGCGACCGCTCGGAATACGAGCTCGTGACCGCGCTGATCGACGCCTGGCGGCACGCGCGCGGCGCGGCGCCGCCGGCCGCGGGCGATGCGGCGGCGGACTTCATCGACGCGCGCATCGCCAGGCTGCGGCGGTGGCTCGCCGACGCGGGCCTCGGCAGCGGTCCGGACGGCGCCGCCGTGGCGGCGGCCGACGAAGAGCCGTCGGTCTGCGCTGAACTGGGCGCGCTGGCGCGCGAAGCGCTCTGGCACGTGCGCCAGATCGCCTCCGAAGCGATGCACCGCTGGCCCGCACTGGCGCCAAGGGACGGGGCCGCCGCGCCGGGGGCTGCCGGCGAGTGGATCGCTTCGGGACTGAGCGTCGAGGGTCGTTGATCCTCCTGGCCAGAAGCGTTAATCGAAGCCACCTTCGTAGTCCGAACGTTCGATGCCCCTGCCTTCGTTCCGCGATCGGGGTTTCCGGCGTCTCATCGGTTTACCAACTTCGCGGGCCGGCAGACGTTGTGAGATGGCGATCACTGAGTCATAGTGACCGGGAAGTCGCGGGGAGTTGTCCACGATGAGAAACACAATCAGTCCGACGCCGCTGCACTTCCACGATCTGGCGGCGCACTTCCTGGCCCTGTCGCCGGGCGACCGCTGCCTGCGTTTCGGATGGGCGATGAGCGACGACGACATCGTCTATTACGTCGAAACGATCGTCCGAAGGGTCGACCCCGTGTTCATGGTCCTCGAGCCGACCCAGGACGTCTCCGGGGTCGTCCATCTCGAGTTCACCGGTTGCTGCGCGGACCTCGGGCTGAGCGTGTCGGCCTGGGCACGCAGCAAGGGCGTCGGCGCCTCGCTGCTCGAGCGGGCCCGCCTGCTGGCCGCCGCGCGCGGGGTCGCCACGCTGTTCGTGCACAAGCTGGGGGACAACGAACAGCTGCAGCGCCTGGCGCAGCGCGCCGGCCTGCGGGTCGTCTGCTCGCGCGGCGACGGCGCGAAGCGCCTCGAACCGATCGTCTGGAAGAACGGCGTCCCGGGCAGGGAACCGGCGCCGGGGATCGCGCTGGTCGACCATTCGCTGCGGCCGGATCTGGGGACGATGCCGCCGTTCACGCTTTCGGCGGACGAGACGCGGCTGTCCGCGACGTAGTCGGCGACCTAGTCGGCGACCTGGTCGGCGATCCCCGTCGGCGACTCAGACGGCGATCTCGCCCCTGCGCATCGCGACCGCGACCGCCTCGGCGCGCGAGCTCACGCCGAGCTTGTCGAACGCCGCCTGCAGATGGAACTTCACCGTATTGGGCGACAGCTCGAGCTCCCGGGCGATGACCTTGTTCGAGAACCCGGCCGCCACGCGGTCGAGCACCTCGCGCTCGCGCGGAGACAGGGGCGCCCCCTCGGCGACGTCGAACCCGTCCGCCGGCGCGCCCTCGGGATCCCAGACCGCGAGACCGGCCGCAATCGCCGCGGCGGCGGCCCGCATCGCGTCGATTCCGGCGTCGGGGTCGAGCAGCGCGAGCGGGCCGTGCTCCGCCAGGCGGCGCAGTAGGCCGCGCTCGGCGCCGATCATCGCCAGCACCGGCACGTCGGCGTCGAGCGCGGCGCGGATGAACGGCCGCGCTTCCCCGGCTTGACCACCCGTGAGGATCCACGCCCGGCGCTCGGCAGCGAGCGCAACGCGCAGCGCGGCCGGGCTGCCCGCGAGCGATGCCACGTCGAACCCTGCCGCGCCCGCGCGCAGCACCAGGTCCTGCCGGACCGACTCGCTCGCCGCCGCTACGATCGCGCCCGTCGTCGCGCCCATCCGAACCAGCTTTGGGGCGCGCGCGCCGATTGCAACCGCGTCACGCGCGCGGTCGTTCACCGACGGTGATCGACAGCGCCTGCGCAACGCCGGCGCGAAGCACGTCGACCGCGAGCACCGAACCGATCGCCGCCCCGCCGAGCTCGCGAACCACCGCCGCAGGGCTGTAGACCGGGCGCTGCGCGAGCGAGAGCACCATGTCGCCGAAGATCAGGCCGGCCCGCTGCGCCGGCGACCCCGGCTCGACCCCGGTGACGATCACCGCCGGCGCGCGCTCGCGGCCCAGCTGTCCCCGTTGAGCGTCGTCCAGCCATACCGGCTGCAGGCGGACACCCAGGTATGGCTGCGGCAGATAGCCGTGCTGCGCAACGCGCGACGCGACCGCGGCCACGGTTTCGACCGGTATGCCGAGCGCACGCCCGCGCAGCGCGGGAACCGCCATCGCGCACAGCGCTCCCCCGGCGTCGAATATTCCCGCGCCCTCGAGCGCCGCATCCAGGCGCAGCGAGAAGCGGATCGTGCGCGCGATCTCCCCGCCGCGCCGCGAACGCCACGCGGGTCCGACCTGCTGCACGTCGGCCCACTGCGCGATCGGACCGGTGTCTTCGCCCGCCGCATCGCGGCCGACGAGCAGGACCGGCTGGCCGGCGCGCAGCGCGGTCGAATCGGCGCGCGCCGGTACCGGCAGCCCGGTATGCGCGCTGAGCAGCGCGACGTCGGTCGCGAGGTCGAGCGCGACCACGGCGGCGTCGACCGCCTGCGCGCCGCCGCCGCGCACGACGGCGCGCGAGGCGCCCGCGAGCGCCTCGGCCGCGGTGACCACGGTGTCGGCGTCCCAGACGATCCCGGACAGCGGGCGTCCCTTGGGGGTCTCCACCGCGACCACGGAAGCGGCGGCCCGTTCGGCCAGATCGGCCCGCTCGCGGGCCCAGGACTGCAGCGCATTCGAAGACATGGCATCCCCTAACGAGGTGAACTGCCGTCGATTGTGGGCGGGGGCAAGGTGCGCGGGGACTCCCCGAACGGGTGGCCACCCGCGCGCGCGGGTTTCGGCGGGCTGCGATCGAGCCGCGGCCGCGGACGGGCGACGCGGACGGGTAACGCGGACGGGTCATAATCGCGCCCGTGCTGCGCCGCTCGCTACATTCCCTTCCGGCCTCGCGCATCCGCGAGGTTTCGCAGACCGTCGATCCGCAGGCCGACGTCGTCAGGTTCTGGTTCGGCGAAGGCGATTCGCCGACCGCCGATTTCATCCGTGCCGCCGCCAAGGAAGCGCTCGACCGCGGCGAAACGTTCTACGGCCCCAACCTCGGCCTGCCCGAGTTGCGCGAAGCGATTGCCGCCTACGCATCGCGGGTGCGAGCGCCTGCCGCGGTCGCGGTCGACCGGATCGCGGTCACCAGTTCCGGCGTCAACGCGTTGACGCTGGTCGCGCAGGCGCTGCTCGAGCCCGGCGACCGCGTCGCGATCGTGACGCCGGTCTGGCCCAACATGACCTCGATTCCGCTTCTTTACAACGCCGAGGTCGCGCGCGTGCCGCTCGAGTACCGCGGCGAGGCCTGGACGCTCGATCTGCAGCGCCTGATCGACGCCGCGTCCCCGCCGACGAAAATGGTGATCGTCAATTCGCCCCACAACCCGACCGGCTGGGTCATGCCTGGCCGGCAGTGGGACGCGCTGCTCGGCCATTGCCGCCGGCACGGCACATGGCTGGTCGCGGACGATGCATACGAGCGCCTGGTCTACGACGGGTCGGCGCACGCGCCAGGCCTGCTGGCGAGCGTCGATCCGGACGAGCGCTGGATCAGCGTCAACACGTTTTCGAAGACCTGGAGCATGACCGGCTGGCGCCTCGGGTGGGTGGTCGGGCCCCGCCGCTTCATCGAGGATTTCGCCAAGGTGGTCGAATTCAATACGTCGTGCGCGCCTGCCTTCATCCAGCGCGCCGGCGTGGCGGCGCTCGCTGCCGGCGAAGAGCCGGTGCGGGCCGGCGTCGCCCGGCTGGCGCGCGCGCGCGACCTGCTGCTGCGCCGCCTGCGCGCGATGCCCGGCGTCGAGGCCGCCACGCCTTCCGGGGCCATGTACGCGTTCCTGCGGATCCCTGGACGCTCCGACGACAGCTTCGAATTCGCCCGGACGCTCGCGGCCAGGGGCGGTGTCGGGCTCGCTCCCGGCGTCGCCTTCGGCCCAGAGGGCGAAGGCTGGCTGCGATGGTGCTTCGCGGCCGGCGAGGAGCTGATCGACGAAGGCGCGCGCCGCCTCGAGCGCTTTCTCGCCGCCGGCGCGCGCGCCTGATCGCGCGCCGGCCCGTCCTAGCGCCCGGTGTCCGGCATCGCGTCCGGCGCCCGGACCTGCACGACGACCTCGATCTGGCTGCGGCGCCCGGCGACGTCGATCACGAGGGTCAGCGGCAGCGTGTCGCCTTCCTTGAGCGGCCGCTTCAGGTCCATCAGCATCACGTGCGCGCCGTCGGGACGCAACTCGACCGTCTTCCCGGCAGGCAACTCGAGCTGCTGGAGCGCGCGCATCCGCATCACGCCGCCATCGAGCTTCATTTCATGGATCCGCGCGACCCCTGCAACGGGTGAGCGCACTTCGACCACGCGCGCGTCGACGCTCGAAGTCAGGCGCATGAACGCCGCGCTTGCCCTCTGCTGCACGACGGTCGCGCGCGCCCAGGCCTGCTCGGCCGTCACCTGCGCCTGCGCCGGCAACACAGCCGCGGCGCACGCCAACCACAACGCCGTCATCGCCGATTTCATTGCGCGCCGTCGCGAATCGCCGCCAGCCGGAAATTCACTGCAGTCGGATTCGCCGCAGCCGGATTCCCATTTGCAGCCTGCATCGTATCGGATGCCTGCGGCGGCGCCGATTGAGGCGGTGGGGTGCGCGGAGTATCCTGCGCACGCCCGATTTGCCACTGCCGGCGGCGCCCACGAGGCCGGTCCGGCCGACAAGCCAGGCGCGCGGCCGGTTATCTCCCCGCAGGCGCGCCACGCTCCCAAAGACACGATTTTTGGATCGAGGCTCGATCATGAATGCTCCCCTGCCCGACGCGATCCGGCGCGCGCTGGCCGAAATCTCCCTCGACGACAAGTGGACGCTCGAGCGCGGGCGCGCCTACCTGAGCGGCACACAGGCGCTGGTGCGCCTGCTGATGCTCCAGCGCCAGCGCGACGCGATCGCCGGGCTCAATACCGCCGGGTTCCTGACCGGCTACCGCGGTTCGCCGCTGGGCGGAGTCGACCAGACGGCCTGGAAGGCGCGCGCTCACCTCGAGCGGCATCACGTGCGGTTCCAGCCTGGCGTGAACGAAGACCTCGCCGCGACGTCGGTATGGGGCACGCAGCAGGTGAACATGTTCGCGGGCGCGAAGTACGACGGCGT
Organism: uncultured Burkholderiaceae bacterium; assembly: GCA_964512305.1. Classification (GTDB taxonomy): domain Bacteria; phylum Pseudomonadota; class Gammaproteobacteria; order Burkholderiales; family Burkholderiaceae_F; genus CAZEIW01. The sequence continues at coordinate 7,713 of CAZEIW010000134.1, forward strand.
GTTCGGGATGTGGTACGGCAAGGGGCCGGGCGTCGACCGCTGCGGCGACGTGTTCAAGCACGCCAACGCGGCGGGTACCAGCCCGCATGGCGGCGTGATCGTGGCCGCCGGCGACGACCATGGCGCGAAGAGCTCGACGCTGCCCCACCAGTCCGACCACATCCTCAAAGCCTGCATGATCCCGGTGCTGTTCCCTTCATCGGTGCAGGAATACCTCGATCTCGGAGTGCACGCGTACGCGATGAGCCGGTTTGCCGGCGTCTGGGTCGGGTTCAAGTGCGTCACCGAGGTCGTGGAGGCCTCGGCCTCGGTGTCGATCGATCCGGAGCGCGTCGACGTGCGCCTGCCCGAGGATTTCGCGATGCCGCCCGGCGGGCTGAACATCCGCTGGCCCGAAACGCCGCTCGAGATGGAAGCCCGGCTGCTCGACCACAAGCTGTACGCGGCGCTCGCCTACTGCCGCACCAACCGCCTCAACCAGACCGTGATCGACGCGCCGAACGCGCGCTTCGGCATCGTCGCCAGCGGCAAGGCCTATCTGGACACCCGCCAGGCCCTGCTCGACCTCGGGCTCGACGAAGCCACGTGCCGGCGCGTCGGCATACGGTTGTTCAAGTGCGCGATGGTGTGGCCGCTCGAGGCGCAGACGATCCGCGATTTCGCCGAGGGACTGTCCGAGATCCTGGTCGTCGAGGAAAAGCGCCAGGTCATCGAATACCAGCTGAAGGAGGAGCTGTTCCAGTGGACCGGCAGCGGCAAGCACGTGCCGCGGGTGATCGGCAAGTTCGACGAGAAGGACGGCGGCGAGTGGGCGGTGCCGCAGGGAAACTGGATCCTGCCCGCGCACTACGAGTTCTCGCCGGCGATCGTGGCCAAGGCGATCGCGGCGCGGATCGGCAGGCTCGAGCTGCCGCCCGACGTGCGCGCCGGCCTGCAGGCGCGGGTGGCCGACATCGAGGCCAGGGAAAAGCAGCTCGCCCGGCCGCGCGTGGTCGTCGACCGCACGCCGTACTTCTGCTCCGGCTGTCCGCACAACACGTCGACCCGGGTGCCCGAGGGCTCGCGCGCGGTCGCCGGCATCGGCTGCCACTACATGGCGGTGTGGATGGACCGCAGCACGGCGACCTTCACCCAGATGGGCGGCGAAGGAGTGCCGTGGCTGGGGCAGGCGCCGTTCACGTCCGAAAAGCACATCTTCGCCAACCTGGGCGACGGCACCTACTTCCATTCGGGGTCGCTCGCGATCCGCGCCGCGGTCGCCGCCAAGGCCCCGATGACGTTCAAGATCCTCTACAACGACGCGGTCGCGATGACCGGCGGACAGCCGGTCGACGGCCCCATCGATCCGCCCCGGATCACGCGCCAGGTCGCCGCCGACGGCGTGCAGCGCATCGTCGTGGTGACCGACGAGCCCGAGAAGTATCCGCAGCGGCCCGAGCAGGCCGGCTTCGCCGCCGGCGTGACGATCCATCACCGCGACGAGCTCGACCGCATCCAGCGCGAGCTGCGCGAGTATCCGGGCGTCTCGGTGCTGCTCTACGACCAGACCTGCGCGGCCGAGAAGCGGCGCCGGCGCAAGCGCGGAACGTTCCCCGATCCGGCGCGCAGGGTCGTGATCAACGAGCTGGTCTGCGAAGGCTGCGGCGACTGCAGCGTCCAGTCCAACTGCCTGTCGGTCGAGCCGCTCGAGACCGAGTTCGGCCGCAAGCGGCGCATCAACCAGTCCAGCTGCAACAAGGACTTCTCGTGCATAAAGGGGTTCTGCCCCAGCTTCGTCACCGTCGAGGGCGGGCAGCTGCGCCGGCCGAAGGCTTCCGCCGCCGGGCTGCCGGCGGTTCCGTCGCCTTCGCTGCCCGAGCCTGAAGGACTGCGCCCGTACCGGATCGTGATCGCCGGGGTCGGCGGGACCGGCGTCGTGACGATCGGCCAGCTGCTCGGCATGGCGGCCCACATCGAGGGCCGCGGCGTCTCGGTGCTCGACATGGCGGGGCTGGCGCAGAAGGGCGGCGCCGTGCACTCCTACGTGCAGATCGCCGCGCACCCGGACGACCTGTACGCGACGCGGATCCCGATGGGAGAAGCGGACGTCCTGATCGGCTGCGACCTGATCGTCAGCACGGGGCCCGAGGTGCTGGGCAGGTTCCGGCCGGGCCGCACGCGCGCGGTCGTCAACAGCGCCGAATCGCCGACGGCAGCCTTCGTCCGCAATCCGGACTGGCAGTCCGGCGGCGGCATGCTCGCGCAACAGTTGCGCGACTCGGTTGCGAACGAAGCCGATTGCGCGCTGGTCGACGCGCAGGGGCTGGCTGCGGCGCTGCTGGGCGATTCGATCTACACCAATCCCTTCATGCTCGGCGCCGCGTGGCAGCGGGGCTGGATTCCGCTGCGCTACGAAAGCATCCTGCGGGCGATCGAGCTCAACGGGGCGGCGGTCGACGCCAACAAGCGCGCGTTCGAGTGGGGCCGGGCCTCTGCGCATGCTCCCGAGGAGGTCGCGAAGGCCGCTTTCCCGGCGCCGGTGGTCGAACTGAAGCGTTTCGCGTCGACCCTGGCGGAGATCGTCGCCGTCCGAAGCGAATTCCTGACCGGGTACCAGAACGCCGCCTACGCGCGACGCTACGCCGACCGCGTCGAGCGGGTGCGGCAGGCCGAGGCCGGGCGCGCGGGCGGATCGACCCGCCTGGCCGAGACCGTGGCGCGCAACTATTTCAAGCTGCTGGCGATCAAGGACGAGTACGAGGTCGCGCGCCTGCATTCCGATCCGAAGTTCCACGCCCGCATCGAATCGCAGTTCGAAGGCGACTACCGGCTGAACTACTACCTCGCGCCGCCGCTGCTGGCGAAGATCGATCCGGCGACCGGCGTGCCGAAGAAGATGCGCTTCGGATCCTGGCTCGGCGCCGGATTCGGCCTGCTGGCGCGACTGAGGTTCCTGCGCGGAACGCCGCTCGATCCCTTCGCGCGCACGCCCGAGCGGCGCGCCGAGCGCGCGCTGATCGAGGAATACGAGGCGCTGGTCGACGAGCTGCTCGACCGCCTCGACGCCGGCAACGCCGCGCTGGCGGTGCGCCTCGCGGCGCTGCCGGAAGAGATACGCGGCTTCGGGCACGTCAAGATGCGAAATCTTGTTGCCGCGCGCGCCAAATGGTCGCAGCTGCTGGCCGAGTTCAAGGGGCGGGCCGCGGCGCCGGAAGCGGCGAAGGCCGCCTGAGACAGGTCGCCAAGCGCTTGCGGCCCAGGGACGAATCCCCTGGCGCGCAGCGCCAGGGGATTCCGGTAAGCCGGCCCGGTCAGCGGATGCCGGCGCGCAGCGCCTCGTACGAGAGCACGAGGCCGTTTTCGATCAGCAGCCAGTCGGATTCCTGCATCCGCCCGTTGCCCCGCTCGTCGCGGTAGCTCATCATCCGGGCGCGCAGCATTCCCGCGCGCCGCAACTCTTCGTTGTCGACGCCGTAGATCGCGCTGGTCGTGCGCGCGATCGCCAGCCCGTACACGAAGGGCGGCGCGTCCTCCCTGCGCAACTGCCACCAGTCGAGCTCGAGGCGCGCCGCCTCCTTGGGGTCGAACGCCTCGCCGCCGTGCGCCCGCATCACGGCGAAGTAGCGCTCCAGGGTCGGCAGCGCCGTCTGGGCCTCGGCGCGGCTGCGGGTCGGCTGGAAGGTCTTCGCCGCCAGCGCCGCGTACCACGCCAGGGCGAGGCTGTCCGCGGGCGAGAACCCGTAGTCGTCGCGATTCACCAGGTAGAGATTGCCCAGCAGGGCGGCGTAGCGGTGCTCGTAGTAGGCGCGCCACATGGCGGTTTCCAGCTGCGCGACCCGGTTCGGATCGAAAGCGCGCAGCTGCGCGGTGCGCGGCCAGAACACGTAGGCGCCGGCCGCGAGCGCCGCCGCGCCCGTCAGGCAGAGGGCGAGCGCGATGCGGCGCGAACGCCGAGCCTTCGAGACCGGCTCGATGGTTCGCCCACCCTGCCCGGCGGGACTCAAGGCCTGGCCCTCGGAATCCGCGAAGCGATGAGCGGCGCCTTCCCGGTGGGCCCGCGCTGCAGGGCATCGACCATCCGCACTTCGATCGCGGGCGACTCCGCGCCCTCCTCTTCGAGCATGCGGGCGAGGCGCTCGCTCAGCGCCGCCCGCAACCCCGGATCGACGGAGCCGGTGAGGTTCACCGTCAGGCCCTGCTCGTCCTGGATGACCTGCCATCCGGTTGCCGGAACCGCCTCGAGGATGCCGTCGAACCGGTTCGGATGCACCGCGACCCGCTCCCCTGAGTGGCCGCGCCGCGGGAATTCGAGGATGTCCTCCGCTCGCCCTTCGATGCTTTCGATCATCCGGAAGCTGCGCCCGCACTCGCATCGGCCCGGCAGCTCCCGCACCATGTCGCTCAGCTCGTAGCGGATCAACGGCTGGGTGCGGCGCTCGAGCAGCGTCAGCAGGATGCGCGCGCCCGGCTCCCCCGGCGGCACGGCGCGCCCGCGGTCGTCGACGATCTCGACGATCGCGCGGTCCTCGAAAAAGTGCTTGCGGCCGTACGCGCACTCGGCGGCGATGGGCGCGTATTCGGTCGCGCCGTAGGTGTCGAACACCCGGATGCCCCACGCCTGCTCGACGCGCCGGCGCGCCTCGGCGGTCAGCACCTCGGCGCTGGTCGCGACATTGTTGAGCGGGATGTCCAGGCGGCGTGCGATCTGCTCCTCGGCGAGTTGCAGCAGCACGGACGGGTAGACCGCAAGCGCCTCCGGGCGCCAGGCGTTCAGGCGCTCGACGATCTTCGGCAGCGGCTCGGCGGCGTCGATGCGCAGGCTCCGCAGCAACCCCGCCGACAGCGACTTGCCGATCCGGGCCGAGTAGTGCCAGGGGACGCCGGACGCGATCAGCGCCGACTTCGGCGGGTTGCGCAGACTGCGGCTGGCTCCGCTCCATGCGATGGGCCGGGTGATCGCGGCGATCGCGGCGATCCATTCCCGGTCGTCGAACACGAATATGCCGCGTCGTCCTGTCGTTCCCGACGTCGCGAGCACCACGTAGCGGCCCAGAAAAAGATGGGGACCCGGCGGTTCGCCCAGGTAGCGCTGGACGTCGGCCAGCCGGATCCGCGGGTCGGTCACCAGGGAGTCGAAGTTCTCCATCAACTCGGCCTTGGTGAGAATCGGCAGCCGATCGAGCGGCTGGTCCTGCAGGCCGCCGTGGAAGGCACGGTAGAACGGCGAATTCGCCTGCGCGAAGCGGCGGATTGCCGCCAGCCGCCGGGTATGGTGCCGCTCCAACCGCTCGCGCGACCACTTGCACGAGCGCTCCTGCGCGAACCGCTGCCAGCCGACCCGCAGCAAGGTGCGCAAGGCGGCGCCAGACGAAACGTCTTCCGGCTCCGCAGTGGCGGGATCGACGGCGGTTGGTTCGGACGTGGACATCGGTCCTCCCGATCGTTCTGCCAGACAGATCGGCCGCCCGCCCGGCAGGGTGCCGTTGGTCGGGGGCCCGGCAGCACGGCTATTTTGCGCGCGTGAACTGTCTCCCATTTCCGTTTTGATCAAGGTCAAAAGGGTCTCTGAAACCCGACCCTAAGATGCACATTCTCTACTTGTTATGGTGTAGCCGCCCGCACCACGGAGAGGCGGTTCTGGCGGGGCGTCGATTCCGGGGCCAGCGGCTCTGGCCAAGAGCGCAAAACTACTCAAGGAAATGGTGATGGGGCTTTATGAAGAGATTGGCGGCGAGCCTGCGGTCAATGCGGCGGTCGACCTGTTTTACCGCAAGGTCCTGAAGGATGCGCGGATCAAGCACTTCTTCGACGATATCGACATGGACAAGCAGGCTGCCAAGCAGAAGGCATTTCTTACCATGGCGTTCGGCGGACCGCACAACTACACCGGCATGGACATGCGGAAAGGGCACGCACATCTGGTGGCCAAGGGTCTCAACGATTCTCATTTCGATGCCGTGATGGAGCATCTGGGTGCGACTCTGACTGAACTCAAGGTGCCGGCGCACCTGATCTCACAGGCAGCGGCCATTGCCGAGAGCACACGCAAGGACGTTCTGGGTCGATAGAAGCGAACGGCCACCCATGCCCAAGATCTCTTACGGCGGACGGTCATACGAGTCGGGCGCGGATTCCGTGCTCGACTCGCTGACGTCCCAGCAAGTCTCCATCCCATCGTCGTGTCGATCCGGGCTGTGTCAGGCGTGCCTGATGCGTGCCGTCAAAGGACGTGTTCCGGAAGCGGCGCAAATCGGCCTGAAACCCGCTCTGGTTTCGACCCGGCACTTCTTGGCCTGCGCCTGTTTCCCCGAAGAGGACATCGAGGTTGCCCTGCCCGACCAGCAGGCGAACACGCTCATGGCCACGGTCACTCGTCTCGAGCGCCTCAATGACAGCGTGCTGGGGATTCGATTGCGACCGCAAGGAGATTTCGAATACCTTGCCGGTCAGTTCATCCGCGTTTACATGGATGAGACCGAATCCCGCCCGTATTCGCTTGCGAGCGTTCCCGGCGTCGATGACGAACTCGAATTGCACGTCCGAAGAGTGCCTGGGGGCTTGGTGAGCGGCTGGATTTTCAACGAACTTCAAGTCGGGAAGACGCTGAAAATCTCCGAAGCCATGGGGAGCTGCATCTATGTGCAGGGACAGCCGCACCGAAACCTCCTGCTCATCGGCACGGGATCCGGCCTGGCGCCCCTTTATTGCATCGCGAGGGAGGCTCTCTCCAAAGGCCACAAGGGCAAGATCGGGATCTATCACGGCAGCCGCTATCGCAGCGAACTCTACCTTGTCGAAGAATTGCGCGCGATCGCCGGCACCCACTCCAATGTGACGTATGTTCCTTGCGTCAGCGGCGGCGACGCGTCACCGGATTTCGCCGAGGGAACGGCGCCCGACGTCGCGCTGGCCGACCACCCCGATCTTTCCGACTGGGGCGTGTACCTGTGCGGCGGCCCTGAAATGGTCAAGTCGGCCAAGCGCGGGGCATTTCTCGCCGGCGCCTCCATGAGCGACATTCACGCGGATCCCTTCTGAGCTTTCCTGCCTCGGACCGTCATCGCTGTTGACGCCGGCGCCGGATTGACCGGCGCTCGGGAAATCTGCCGATTTTTCGATGACCTGCCCTCTGCGCCTGTCCCGATACGCTTGGAGAATTGACAACTGCATCGTGCACCTGCCGTGAAGGATTTCCCGCCGGCCTATTTCGCGCTCGTGATGGCGACGGGGATCCTCTCGATCGCGGCCCGGGATCTCGAGCTTCCGGTCCTGGCAACCGTTCTGTTCGCTTTCAACCTTGTCGCGTTTGCCGTGCTGGCGGCGTTGAACGTTCTGCGGGCTCTTCGCTACCCGGGCCTCTTTCTTGCCGATATGACCGACCACCGTCTCGGACCCGGCTTCTTCACGTCCGTCGCAGCGTCCTGCGTGCTCGGTACCGAGATTCTGTCGGAGACGCGCAATCCGACGGCTGCCGCCGCCTTCCTTGTCCTGGGCGTCGTCTTATGGATCGGCCTCACTTACACGATCTTTCCCGCGCTCGCCATCAAGCGCCGCAAGCCTCCGTTGGAGCAGGGAATTGGCGGGACCTGGCTGATCGCGGTGGTCGCCGCGCAGTCGATTGCCGTGCTGGCCGCGCTGATCGCCCGCGAATGGCCGCAGCCGCATCAGCTGGAGCTGGACTTCTTCGCGCTGTCGATGTGGCTGTGGGGCGGAATGCTCTATATCTGGATCATCTCCATGATCTTCTATCGGCTCAGCTTTCTCGCCTTGTCTCCGACCGACGTGGCGCCTTCCGACTGGATAGCCATGGGCGCCATGGCGATCTCCACTTTGGCGGGCGCGTGCCTGGTGCGCAACGCCGCGGATGAGGCGCTGCTTGCCTCGCTGCTGCCGTTCCTCAAAGGCCTGACGCTGTTCTATTGGGTCACCGGGACCTGGTGGATTCCGATCCTGGTCGCGCTGAGCGCGTGGCGGTATCTGATCCGGCGCCTTCCGCTGCGCTATGACCCTATGAACTGGGGAGCGGTATTCCCCTTGGGCATGTACGCGACGGCCACCCGGCAGATTTCGACGACGCTCCATCTGCCGTTCCTGGAACCTCTGGCGTGGATCGCGTTCGCTGCAGGACTGCTCGCCTGGACGCTTGCCCTGGTCGGACTGCTGCGGGGACTGGGCAGGCTTGCGCTCGCGCGCCCAAGCTGAGCTGTTCCCAGCGAAGCATCAGCGATCACCTGGCTGCTCGAGTGGATCCAGTGCGCCGCAGCACGGGACGCTACGCGCGAGCGAGCGCGTCTTCGACGAACCGCAGCCTGTCCTGGCCCCAGAACATCTCGCTGCCGACGAAGAACGTCGGCGCGCCGAACACGCCGCGGGCGACCGCCTGCTCGGTGTTCGACCTCAGCCTGTCCTTGACCGCCTGCGCCGTGGCGAGCTCCATCACGGCCGCCGGATCGAATCCGGCCGACTTGAGCACCTCGGCGACCTCGGAGGGCTGGTTCAGATTTCGCGGCACGTCGAACATGGCGCCGAAGATCGCGGCCAGGTAGCGCTGGAACTCGTCGTCACCGCGCATCTGCATGGCGACCGCGCCCCGCATGAGCGCGAGCGTGTTGATCGGGAAATTCGGGTTCATCACGAGGTGGACTCCGTAGCGGACTGCCCAGCGCTCCATGTCCACCGCCAGGTGCCGTCCCTTGGCGGGAACTTCCACCGGACTGCGGTTTCCGGTCGCCTGGAAGATCCCGCCCAGCAGGACGGGGTTCCAGAGGATGGCGGCACCCCTGGCCGCGGCGATCTTCGGCAGCTCGTGATACGCGAGGTAGGAATACGGACTGCCCAGATCGAACAGAAACTCGACCGTCCTGCTCATCGTCGACTCCTCCCCGGATCGGCGCCTACCAGCGCTCCATCCACGGACGCAGATCGAGCTCGTGCGTCCAGGCGTCGCGCGGCTGCTGGTGAAGGTGCCAGTAGTTTTCCGCGATGTGGTCGGGATTCAAGATGCCCTCCCGATCCTTGAGCGCGTAGAGCTCGGGGAAGGTGTCCCGAATGAAGGCCGTATCGATGGCGCCGTCGACCACGACGTGGGCCACGTGGATGTTCTTCTGGCCGAGCTCCCGCGCCATGCTCTGGGCGAGCGCGCGGAGCGCGTGCTTTGCGCCGGCAAACGCGGCGAAGCCGGCGGAGCCGCGCATCGATGCAGTCGCCCCGGTGAAGACGATGGTGCCGCGCCCGCGCGGGACCATCCGCTTCGCGACCTCGCGTCCGGCAAGGAAGGCGCTGAAGCAGGCCATCTCCCAGATCTTGAAATACTTGCGGGCCGTTTCCTCGAGGATGCTGCTGGGGACGTTCGCGCCGATGTTGAACACCATGACCTCGATCGGGCCGATCTCGCGCTCGATGTCGTCGACCAGCCTGACGACCTCCTCCTCCTTCCGCGCGTCGGAAGGATAACCGCGGGCTTCCCCGCCCAGGCTCCGGATCTCCTCGAGCAGGGGCGCCAGTTTGTCGGCCGAGCGGCGGGTGGCGCAGACGACAAAGCCTTCGCGGGCGAAGCGCTTCGCGATCGCGCCGCCGGTGGCATCCCCGGCCCCGATGATCAATGCCGCCTTCCTGGCGCGAGTCTCGTCGGTCACGGTCTCCTCCTTTCCGCGGATGGCTATTCGACCGTCGCCTGGTCGAGCACCGAATCGATCAGCGTGTTGTCGCGGTCGACGATCCGGATGCGGATCGGCAGCCAGTCCAGGTCGGGGCTGATCCAGACTTCGAGCGACTCCTGGGCGTCGCCGTCCGTGCGGCGCGACTGCATGCGCAATCCGCGCATCGTTCCCTGCCCGGTCTCGATCTCCTCCTCGCGTCCGACGACGAAGTACCACTGCGTGATGTCGCGCGTGCCAGCGAGCGGGATCGGCAATACCGCGCCCGGCACGAAGCGCTCCGGATAGACCTGGCGCAGCACCGACAGCTGGAACTGCAGGCTCAACCGGTCCTGCGCGCCGGGCTCGGCGTCGCGCGCCGGGCTGGCTTCGCTGAAAGTCACCCGGTGGCGCGACCAGTCGAAGTCGGTCGCGATCGTGCCCCGCCGCCGGCGCCTTTCGGTGTACCGGTCCGGGGCCAGTCCGTAGTCGGAGCGGAACTGTCCGCTCGAGGTCTGCCCGAAGTCGACCACGTCGATGCCGAGGCTCGTCTCGTAGCGCCCGTCCTCGTAACGCCAGTCGGTGGTGGTACGGCCACGGATCGTCAGCGGAATGCCCTTCCAGTGGCCGACCGCGACCGACCCGTACACGAGACGCGCGTGGCGCGGCAGCACGACGTGTGCCTCGGGCGGCACCGCGAGCGCCGGCCGGATGTCGGGTGAATCGGACCCTGGCTCTGCCGCCGTCGCGGCCGGCGCCGGCGCTGCCGTCGCGATCTGGTTCGCGGCGGCCCCGCCACCCGGGCTCGGCGCCGGTTCTGCGCCGGTGGCCGTGGTCGACGAACCGGGGCTGGCTTCACCTGGCGCCGCCCCGGTGCCCGTCGCGGCCGCCGCCGACGCGTCGAGAGATGCCGGCGCTGGCGCTGCCGCCGCGGTGGTGCCGCCGGACGCCGTTACGGGTGCTGCGGCCGCGTCCGCCGCCGACGCCGCGGCGTCGGCGCGTGGCGCAGGTGCGGCGCCCGGGCTCGACGACGGCTCCGGCAGCGCGTCGCCCACGGAAGAGCGGGCGCCCGGCGCAGTAGCGTGCTGCGCCGCTGCGGCCGCATCGGCCGAATCGACCCTCCGCTGCCGTGGTGGTCCGCTCGCAACGCGCGGCGTCCGCGCGATCAATGTTGCACGCAAGCCGGCGGCGTGCTGCGCCGGAACCACCACCGCGCGGCGCGCGGGCAGCGGCTCGGCCTGCGCCGGCGCCCGCGCAGGTCGCGCGATCAGCTCGGCCTCGACCACCTGCGACGCCGCTCCGAGCCGAAGCGATACGGGAGTTCCCAAGGCAAGCCACGCGCCGCCCGCATGCATCAGCAGCGAGATCCCGAACAATGCCGCCATGCGCAAGCCACGGAGGCGCGCGTACGACAGCCTGGCGACCGGGGGAAACATGAGCGGATGGCGTGGCGATGGCGGGTCACGGCCGGCACCGCCGCCCTACCCAAGGGGATAAGATACTCGTCCGCGCGCCTGCAACGGCGCGGCGCGTTTGGCCCCGATGGGCATGCGAGGTCCGTTTGGCCGAGAACAATCCGCTGTCAGGACTGCCGTTCCCCGAGGCGCTGACCGGCAATTTCGCCGAGACGTTCCAGTGGATCGCCAAGCTCTGGGGCGCCGGGTCGGACCCCAACAGCCCGGCGTCGATGACGGCGGGCGTCCCCTCGATGTTGATGCCCACGCTCGACGTCAACGAGCTCGACAAGCGCATCCGCGATCTGCGCACCGTCGAGCACTGGCTCGACCTCAATCTCGGGCTGTTGCGCACGACGATCCAGGCGCTCGAGGTCCAGCGCAACGCGATAGCCGCCTTCCAGGCGATGGGGCGGACGGCGGCTGCATCGGCCGCGGGCGCTTCGGCGGCAGCGGCCCCGGCGGCGTCAAAACGCGAAACCGGAGACGCCGGCGCGTCCTCGGGGCCGTCGCCGCAGCAGGCGATGGCAGGCTTCAACCCGGCGCTGTGGTGGACGGCGCTCAATCAGCAGTTTTCGCAGGTTGCGTCAGCCGCCGCGGCGCAAAATGCCGCATCGTCCGGGGCCCCGAACGATGCGCCGCCGGCCCCCGCTTCCGCGCCGGTTGGGTCGAAGACGCCCAAGGTGCCCAAGACATCGGGCGGCGCTCCGCCATGAGCGTTTCGCGCGCGCGCTTTCGCTACGGGCACGCCGCGCATTCGGACGGAGCGCACGCGGTCGAGTCGTGCCTCGCGCAGATCGCCGCCCAGACCGCCGCCCAGGGTTTCGGCTCGGGCGCCAACCTGGGGTTCCTCTACCTGAGCGACGGGCTGCGGCCGCAGGCCGAGCGCGTGCTGGCGCTTCTGAAGTCGAAGACCGGCATTCCGAACTGGGTCGGCACCAGCGGCGTCGGCGTGTGCGGCGGCGCCGTCGAATACTTCGACGAACCTGCGCTCGCCATGATGCTCGGGCGCTTTCCCACAGGCAGTTTCAACGTCTTCTCGGGAACGCAGCGGCCGCCTGCGACGGACATGCGTACGCCCTCGGGGGCCGACGCCGCCTACACCGCCCTCGTGCACGCCGACCCCGAGAGCGCCGATCTGCAGGGGCTGCTGGTCGACATGGCGGGCAAGGTCAGCAGCGGCTGCCTGTTCGGCGGCCTGTCGAGCGCGCGCGCCAACGAGGGCCATTTCGTCCAGATCGCCGATCGCGTCCTGCGCGGCGGCCTTTCGGGGGTCGTCTTCGGCGCCGACGTCGGCCTGGTGTCGCGCGTGACGCAGGGCTGCTATCCGCTCAACGGCGCGCCGCCGAGGCGCGTCACGCGCGCGCAGAACCATCTGATCCTGGAGCTCGACGGACGCGACGCGTTCGGTGCCTTGCTCGAGGATGCCGGAATCCGCATCCAGGTGTCCGCGCCCGACGGCTCCGAAGGCGGGCGCGAGCTGAGGGCACGATTGCAGGCGCTCGGCCGGCGCGGCCTGTTCGTCGGCATCGACCCCCGGGGCGATGGCGACCTTCCGAGCCCCGGGCCCGGAATCGACTATCTCGTGCGGCAGGTCGTCGCGCTCGATGCGGGGCGCGGCGCGGTCGCGGTGGCCGAGACGGTCGCGGAGAACCAGATGATCCGCTTTTGCACCCGGGACGAGACGGCGGCGCGACGCGACCTCGTGCGGCTTTGCTCCGAGATCCGCGAGCACCTCGACGAGCAGGGGCGGTCGGGCCGCGCCGAGGCCGGCGCCAAGGGAGCGATCTACGTGTCGTGCCTGGGCCGGGGCAGCAACATGTTCGGCGAGCCGGGCGAGGAGGCGCGCCTGATCCAGAGCCAGCTTGGCGACATCCCGCTGGTCGGTTTTTCCGCGGCCGGGGAGATCGGCGGCAGCCGCCTGTACGGGTTTACCGGCGTCCTGACCGTCTTCTACTGAGCCGCCGATCGATCGCGCGCCGAACGCGCCGTCAGCTCGGCCTGCGCTGCGCGTTGCGCCACGCGGCAAGCGCCGGGCCGATGTCGACCAGCGAGCCGATGCTCAACACGTCCGACGGCAGCCGCCGGTGCAGCACCGGCGAGGAGCCGCCGACCCAGATCTCGCACGGCCGCGGCAGCTTGGCCCGCAGCTCGACGATGCCCTCGATCACCTGGTTCGGCGTCATGCAGTCGGTGAACGACAGCGCGACGATGTCGACGCCCTGCGCGCTGGCCGCGCGCACGATGTCCGGCACCGGCGTGCGGACGCCGAGCGAGATGCAGCGGCATCCCTCGATCGCGAAGAACGCCTCGGCCATCAGCAGTCCGAGACCGTGCGACTCCTGCGGAAAGGTCGTCAGCATCACCACCGGCGGCCGGCTGCCGGGACGGGGGATGCCGGTGATCGCGTTGCGCAGGATCAGCTGGATCGATTCCGTGTAAAGGTGCTCCTGGAAGATCTCGAGCTGCCCCTTGGCCCAGGCGTCGCCGATCGCCTCGTTGAGTGGCGCGACCACCGAAGCGACGAACTGCGCCAGGCCCACCCGCAGCAGCGACTGCGACAGCTGGCGCCGCAATTCCTCGATCCGATGCTGCCGGATCAGCTCCAGGTAAGCCTGCACCCCACCGGGCCCGCGCCAGGCCTCGAGGCGATGCGCCTTCGACGGCGCGGAAGATTCGGCCAGTTCCCGAAGCTGCTCGACGCTGGCACCGATGATCTTGCCGGGCCGATAGCCGTGGTCCATCAGCCGCTTGACGACGCGCAGCTTCTCGACGTCGGCGCGCGAATACAGCCGCTCGCCCGTCGAGTCGCGGGCCGGCGACGGGTACCCGTAACGGCGCTCCCAGATGCGCAAGGTGTCCTTGGACAGGCCGGTGTCGCGCTCGACCGCGGCGATCGTCATCGACATCGGGATCTGCACGGCCTGATCTGGATCGGGTGTCATCGGTAATTCGGACGCATTCAGCCGGCGGCGCAAGCCGCGTTTCAGTATACCCTGCAGCCCCGTCCGGTCATCGGGGAGTCCCAGGGTCGTTTGCGATTTTGGTGCGCCTCCGGCACACTGGACGTTCGGAAATCGCCTGAAGCCTCGTCCATCATCGGCCGGGCCTCCGCCATGAACGCCCCCGACGACCTGCTGCTGCCCGATATCCAGTCGGCCGAGGATCTGCGCGACGTCGCGATCCAGCGCGTCGGCGTGAGATCGATGAGCTATCCGGTGATGATCGCCGCTGCCGGCGGCGTGCAGCCGTCCGTCGCGTCGATCGACATGACCGTCGGCCTGCCCGCCGAGCAGAAGGGCACGCACATGTCGCGCTTCATCGAGGTGCTGCAGCAGCACCGGCAGCCCCTGTCGGGCGGTTCGCTCAGGACGCTGGTCCGCGCGATGCTGCAGCGTCTCGAGGCGACCAGCGGCGGGGTCGAGATCCGGTTCCCCTTTTTCATCAGCAAGACGGCACCCGTCTCGGGCGTCGAGAGCCTGATGGACTACCAGGTCACCCTGTCGGCGGCCGTGCGCGACCGCGACCTCAAGCTGACCCAGAAGGTCGTGGTGCCGGTGACGAGCCTGTGCCCGTGCAGCAAGCAGATCTCCGACTATGGCGCGCACAACCAGCGCTCGACGATCACGATCGAAGCCGAGCTCGCCGGCGAGATGGCGCTCGAGGAGCAGGTCCGGATCGCCGAGGAGGCCGCTTCGTGCGAGCTGTGGACGCTGCTCAAGCGGCCGGACGAGAAATACGTGACCGAGCGCGCCTACGACAACCCGAAGTTCGTCGAGGATCTGGTGCGCGATGTCGCGCTGGTGCTCAACCGGGATCCGCGCGTGCTGGCCTACCGGGTCGAGGCCGAGAACTTCGAGTCGATCCACAACCACTCCGCCTACGCGCTGATCGAGCACGACAAGCGGCGCCGGCGCTAGCGGCGCGATGCTGGCGTCGCCCGCGCACGCACCCCTGATCGCGACCACGCGCGGCGGCGCGGTCGAATGCGTGCACTACGGATCGATCGCGGTGGTCGACCGTTCCGGGCGGCTGATGGCGGGCACGGGCGCGCCCGACTCGCTCAATTTCACGCGCTCCGCGCTCAAGCCGCTGCAGGCGCTGCCCTTCGTCGAGGACGGCGGGCTGGCGCGCTTCGGCTTCGGTTCGCACGAGCTGGCGTTGATGTGCGCCAGCCATAGCGGCGAAGCCGTGCACCTCGGCGTCGTGCAGCGCATCCTCGAGCGCATCGACGCCGGCGTCGGCGATCTTCAATGCGGCTGGCACCCGCCGCAGTTCTACGCGGCGACCAACACGCAGTACCCGCCAGGCAGCCGCTTCAGCGCCCTGCACCACAACTGTTCCGGAAAGCACAGCGGTTTCCTCGCCTATTGCCGCCTGCATGGTCACCGCCTCGGCGATTACCTCGACCGGGAGGCGCCGCTGCAGGTCCGGATCCGCAACACGGTGCAGGCCTTCGCGGGAGCGGACGCGATCGCCGGCGGCATCGACGGCTGCAGCGCGCCGAACTACGCGATGCCGCTGGCGCGCCTGGCGCAGACGTACGCCCGCATCGCCTCCGGCGAGACGCCCGAGCTGCGCGCGGTGGCATTCGCAATGACGAGACATCCCGATCTGGTGTCGGGCACGGCGCGCACCGATCTCGCGCTGATGCAGGCCGGACGTGGCGACTGGGTCTGCAAGATCGGGGCCGACGGCATCCAGGCGATCGGCGTACGCTCGCACGGCCTGGGTGTGGCGCTGCGGATCGCCGACGGCAACCCGCGCGCGCTGCACGCGGCGACGGTGGAGGTCTTGCATCAGCTCGGGCTGCTCGCGGATCCGACCGCGGGGGCGCTTGCACCGCTGTTCAGGCCCGTACTGCGCAACGCGCGCGGGACCGGGGTCGGTCGGGTCGAGCCGCTGTTCACGCTGCCGCGACTGATCGCTTAAGGATTCCGGGCCGGCGGGTCGCGCCGCATTTTCGCGCGGGCCCTCGCGCCGCCGCGCGGGACTCTATCTAGAATGGGTCCACACGCGAAAACGCGACCGGCCGGGTTTCCGGTCAGAAATCCGGCCGCCAGGGGGGGACATGAGTGAGCAAACGCCGTTGCCGCGCGACGCGGCGAGCATCCGCGGCCTGGCGGCGCGCTCGATGTTCGAGCTGTTCGCAAGCGCCTCGCAAGGGATGATGCTGGTCGACCGCGCGGGGCGCGTCGTCTGGATCAACGAGCCGTACCAGCGCTTCCTTCCTGCGCTCGGGTTCAGCACCGCCGATCAGTTCGTCGGCCGTCCGGTCGAGGAGGTGGTCCCCAATACCCGGATGCGCGAGGTGATCGAGACCGGGCGGCCGATCCTGGTCGATCTGCTGACCAACAAGGCGGGCACGTTCCTCGTCAGCCGCATCCCCCTGCGCGACGACCGCGGCGAGGTGATCGGCGCGCTCGGCATCGTGCTGTTCGACCACCCCGAGACCACGCTGCAGCCGCTGATCGCCAAGTTCGCCACGCTGCAGCAGGATCTGGACGAGGCGCGCAGCCAGCTTGCGGTGCAGAGGCGCGCCAAATACACGTTTGCCAGTTTCATCGGGTCGAGCGCGGCCGCGGTCGAAACCAAGCGCCAGTCGCGCCGCGCCGCGCAGCTCGGCTCGACTGTGCTGCTGCTGGGCGAGACGGGCAGCGGCAAGGAGCTGCTCGCGCACGCGATCCACGCCGCGTCGGCGCGCGCCGCGCGTCCGTTCATCGGCATCAACCTCGCCGCCGTGCCCGATACGCTGATCGAGGCCGAGTTCTTCGGCGTCGCCCCGGGCGCCTATACCGGCGCCGAGCGCCGCGGCCGTGACGGCAAGTTCAAGCTCGCCGACGGCGGCACCCTGTTCCTCGACGAGGTCGGCGACATGCCGCTGGCCGTGCAGGCGAAGCTGCTGCGAACGCTGCAGGATCAGGAGGTCGAGCCGCTGGGCTCGAACCAGGTGATCAAGGTCGACGTGCGGGTGATCGCCGCGACCAGCCGCGACCTCGCCGCGCTGGTCGACGAAGGCCGCTTTCGCGCCGACCTGTACTACCGACTCAACGTGCTGCCGATCCGGGTGCCATCGCTGCGCGAGCGGCCGACCGACCTGCCGGCGCTGTCGGAAGCGTTGCTGGCCGACATCGCGGTGCGGACCGGGATGCCCCAGCGCGAGCTCGACGCCGGCGCGCTGCAGCTGCTGGCGGTGCAGCCGTGGCGCGGCAATGTGCGCGAGCTGCGCAACGTGCTCGAGCAGGCGGCGATGCGAACCGACCATGTCCGCCTGGACGCCGCCGCGTTCGCCGATGTGCTGCCGCCCCAGACGGGCGAGCGGCGCGCGGCCCCCACGCCCCTGCCGCGGGCGATCGCCGAGCTCGAGCGGCACTCGATCCGGTCGGCGCTGGAGGCGACCGGCGGCAACAAGGTGTCTGCGGCGCGCCTGCTCGGGATTTCGCGCGCGACCCTTTATGAGAAGCTCGCCGCGATGAAGCAGGCGTCCGCCTGAGCGGACATCTGTCCGATTGGCGGACATGTCTTGATGAACCTCGGCTTCGATGCGCGGCCAACCCGGCGCTTGGCGATGTGCCCGTCGGAAGCGAAAAGCCGGAGGATCGGCTACAGGGAGGGGCTGCGCCCCTCCCCGTACCCCTCCCGCGGCCACGGCAATTGTCACTTCGTGCGGGCAAAGTCGGGAACGGCTGATGGTTGGTGTCTGAATTCCGGACATCCCAGCCCCTCGCGTGAGGCGGCCGCGTTGTCGAAAGTTATATGTTTCAATAACTTAGCGTGGTTGGCATCGAGTTTGCGGTTCGGTTCCGGGGGCGCAACGCACGCCGGTCCGCGGATTTCCAAGGAGAATTCATGAAGCGATCGTTGAAACTGCTGGCTCCGGTTGCGTTCGCGGCCGCGTCGGCCCTGGCCTGGGGCCAGGACATCCGCATTGCGCAGGTGTACGACAAGACCGGCCCGCTCGAGGCTTATGCCAAGCAGAGCCACACCGGCCTCGTGCTCGGCCTCGAGTACGCGACCGGCGGCAAGATGGAAGTGCTGGGGCGCAAGATCGTCCTGATCGAGAAGGACACCCAGGGCAAGCCGGATGTGGGCAAGGCACAGCTGGCGGCCGCGTACGGCGACGACCATGCCGACATCGCCATCGGGCCGGTGAACTCGGGCGTGGCGCTGGCGATGCTGCCGGTGGCCGAGGAGTACAAGAAGATCCTGCTGGTCGAACCCGCGGTCGCCGATTCGATCACCGGCGACAAGTGGAACCGCTACATCTTCCGAACCGCCCGCAATTCGTCGCAGGACGCGATCTCGAACGCGCTCGCGATCGGCAAGCCGAACACGTCGATCGCGACGCTCGCACAGGACTACGCGTTCGGCCGCGATTTCGTCAAGGCATTCAAGGACGCGCTCGCGGGCACCGGCGCGCAGATCGTGCACGAGGAATACGCGCCGCAGGCGACCACGGACTTCACGGCGCCCGCCGAGCGCCTGTTCGCGGCGCTGAAGGACAAGCCAGGACGCAAGGTGATCTTCATCGTGTGGGCGGGTGGCGGCAACCCGTTCAAGATCGCCGACCTCAACCCCGGCCGCTACGGGATCGAGATCGCCACCGGCGGCAACATCCTGCCGGCACTCGCCGCCTACAAGGCGCTGCCTGGCATGGAAGGCTCGACCTACTACTACTACGAGATCCCGAAGAACCCCGTCAACGACTGGCTGGTCAAGGAGCACGAGAAGCGCTTCGGAGGGCCGCCGGACTTCTTCACGGCGGGCGGCATGGCGGCGGGCATCGCGATCGTGGAAGGGATCAAGAAGGCCGGCAGCACCGACACCGAGAAGCTGATCGCGGCGATGGAGGGCATGTCCTTCGAAACGCCCAAGGGCCGGATGACCTTCCGCAAGGAAGACCACCAGGCGATGCAGTCGATGTACCACTTCAAGATCAAGGTCGATCCCAAGGTCGAGTGGGCGATTCCGGAACTGGTGCGCGAGATCAAGCCCGAAGAGATGAAGGTTCCGATCCGCGTTCCCCATTGAGCCCGCGGCGGGCGGCGCCGCACGCGCCGCCGTCCGCACCGATCCGCAGCCGCGCTCGCCCCGCATGACCGCACCGGCCGAAATCGAGCGCCCGGTCCTGCAGACCGACAGCCTGACGGTCCGCTTCGGCGGCCACGTCGCCGTCGACGGCGTGAGCTGCGCGTTCCATCCGGGCACGCTGACGGCGATCGTCGGCCCCAACGGAGCCGGCAAGACGACGTTTTTCAACCTGATGTCAGGACAGCTGCGCGCGACCGGCGGCCGCGTGCACCTGTTCGGCGAGGACGTCACCGCGATGGGCGCGGCGGCCCGCTGCAAGCGCGGGATCGGCCGCGCGTTCCAGCTGACCAACCTGTTTCCGCGCCTGAGCGTGCTCGAGAACGTCCGCCTCGCGGTGCAGTCGCGCTCGGGCCGCGGCGCCGACCTGTGGTCGATGTGGAGCCGCGATGTCGAGCTGATCGAGCGCGCGGAGCACTTCCTGCATCGGGTCGCGCTCGATGAGCGGCGCGATGCCCTGGCATTCACGCTGTCGCACGGCGACCAGCGCAAGCTCGAGGTCGCGATCCTTCTTGCGCTCGAGCCGGAGGTCTTCATGTTCGACGAGCCGACCGCCGGCATGAGCGTCGACGAGGTCCCGGTGATCCTGGACCTGATCCGTCACATCCGTGCCCAGGGCGACAAGACGGTGCTGCTGGTCGAGCACAAGATGGACGTCGTGCGCTCGCTCGCGGACCGCATCGTGGTGCTGCACCAGGGACGCCTGGTCGCCGACGGCGCGCCCGAGGCGGTCATCGCGTCGCCGATCGTGCAGGAGGCGTATCTGGGCTT
>CAZEIW010000135.1:0-9878 GCA_964512305.1 uncultured Burkholderiaceae bacterium
GCACCACCGACACCGACAACTACGCCCGCGTTGCGACGGGCTCTGCCGCGCAGCCCTCGCTGGTCTTCACGCACAGCACCGGCGCGGCGGGCACGACTTTGAGCCTGACCGGATTCAGCCTCGTCACGTCCGGCGGAGCCGGTACCGGTTCCGGCTCGGGCTACCTGACCGCGCCGCAGGTCGTCCTCAACGGCGGCGGCGGCACGGGTGCCTCGGCCACCGCGACCATCAATTCGACTGGCCAGGTGAATGGCGTCACCTTCACCAGCACGGGTTCGGGTTATACGTCGGCGCCGACGGTCTCCTTCATCCCGAGCAGCACGCTCGCCGGGATCACCATCAACGACGGCGGCGCCGGTTACACGTTGCCGGTCACCGTCACGCTTTCCGGCGGCGGCCTGGCCGCTCCCACGGTCGTTCCGGCGACCGTGACGCTCAATACGACCTCGCAGGTGTGGCCCGTTGGGCCCGTGACGCTGACCGGTGGCTCCGGCTACCTCGTGCCGCCGAAGGTCTCCTTCACCGGCGGCGCGCCGGGCACGGGCGCGGCCGCCACGGCGACCATCTCGACCTCGACGTTAGTTGCTGGCAGCGCCTCGGTCACGGTGACCAGCGGCGGCTCGGGCTACACCGCGCCGACCGCCACCGTCAGTGCTCCCCAGGTTCCCGGCACGACGGCCACCGCGACGCCCATCGTCGGCTACTCGGTCGCTCCGGTCCCCGCGTTCAATACGCCCACCACGGCCTTGCAGGGCTTCGATCCGACCGCCGTGGGTGTCAGCTTCGGCCTGCCCCAACTCGGCGGCGGGGTGACGCCGGCGACGGGCACGCTGGTCTTCGACACCAACGGCGTGATCACCGGCAATCCGAACGCGATCATCGGCATCAGCCTCACCTCGGGCGGCGCGGGCTACACGGCCGCGCCGGTTGCCACGATTTCGGACGGCGTCAACACGGCGACGGTCGCGACTTCGCTGGTGGCCAATAGCGGCGTGATCTACGGTGCCAACATCGTCAATGCGGGCGCAGGTTATACGGCTCCGGCGACGATCACGTTTGCGGGCGGGACTGGCAGCGGCGCCTCCGCGACCGCCGCCTTGGCAGGCCCGGCAGGTTCAGTGACCGGCCTGACGATCACCAGTGGCGGCTTGAACTACACCGCCGCGCCGACGGTCGTGTTTACCGACCAATCCACCGGTACAGGGCATCCGACGGCGACACCGGCAACCGCAACGGTCGCGCTGATCCAGTCGATCGGTTCGATCACCGGCGTCACGGTGGCTCCGGGCGCGTTGACCGCGCCGCTCACGTCGGCTCCGACGGTCAGCTTCTCGGCCGCGACGGGCGCAGGTGCGCAGGCGACGGCGGGCCTTGCCGCGCAGGGCGTCGGCGCTCAGGCCATCGTCACGACGTCGACCAGCTCCTCGATCCCGGTGCTGACGAAGGCCGAGCAGGAGCTGTTCGATGACTGGGGCCGCTACAACTCGACCGGCGGCGCCGAGCTGCCGTTCACGACCGCGAACATCCAGACGACGATCCCGCTGAACTACATCGACGCGCCGACCGAGATCATCGGCGACGACGAGCAGCAGATCTGGAAGCTGGTCGACAACGGCTTCTGGTCGAACTCGATCCATTTCAACATGGTCGATGTGCAGCTGGTCAACCGCGTGGGCTGGGACGGCACGGTGAAGCCGCCGGCGACCGAGGAAGTCGGCTGGAAGGACACGCTGCGCCTGAACCCGCTGGAAGACGTCGTCGTCGCGATGCGCGCCAAGGCCCCGAACGTGCCGTTCGGCCAGCCGCGCAGCGTGCGCCTCGAGGATCCGTCGAAGCCCCTGGGTACCGGCAACTTCCCGGCTGCCCCGGCGCTGCCCGTGGCCGGAACGCAGTACGCCTCCGGTCTGGGCTTCACGGTAGATCCGGGCGTTGTCTCTCAGGCGGGCTTGATGGCGGCCACCACGCCGCCGGCGAATGCCACCGCGGTGCCGGTCGGCACAGCGCTGCTGCCCCCTGCGGGCACCAACACCAACGCCATCCCCGGCAGCCCGACGAGCAACTACGACAACGAGTTCGCCTGGGGCTCGGTCATCCTCGGTCACTCGGAGAACGACCTCACCCGCCCGATCGTATTCAACCCGATCGTGCTGACGCCGGCGGCGCCGGGCAATCTGGCCGACCCGACGGGCACCGGTGTCCTGACCTGGGTCGACCCGACCCCGGCCGGGCAGCTGGCCAACCCGCTCGCCGTTCCTCCGGTCGCAGCCACGCTGGGCAACCCGCAGAACGAGGTGATGTTCAAGCTTCTGCAGGCCCCGGTGACCAACGGCCAGCCGCCCGCGCAGGGCGCGTTCAGCCCGGTGGGCACCCCGTACGCCACAGTCCCGGCCAACGTGGTCAGCTACACGGAACCGGCGGCGCTGGTAAAGCCGGGCCTGGCGCAGTACTACGCGTATGAAGTGGTCGCCTCCAACGCGGCCGGGGACTCCACGCCCTCCAACATCGCCGTCGAGGCCCCGCCCGCGGCGCCGACGGTGGGGACCTTGAACCTGTGGACGACCAGCTTCGTCACGCCGGCGACCACGAACGCCGACGTCAACGTGCTGCTGCAATGGCAGGACAACGCGGTCAACGAGACGAACTACATCCTCACCAAGACCGGTGGTCCGGGCGCTGTCCTGGCCAACGGGAAGGTGACGGGGGGTACGACCTCGACGATCACCGCGCCGTCGAACCTGCTACCGCCCTCGACCAACACGACCTACACCGACACCGGCCTGGTCGAAGGTGCGCCGTACGAATACGACATCATCGCGCGCAACTCGTTTGGCGATTCGACGGTCTACGCTCCGGCCCTGGTCGCCGCCTTCACGGCGCCGATCTCGATGCCGCTGGCGCCGACCAACCTGCTGGCGACGCCGACCATCGCGCCCTGCCCGATCGACACCCATACGGGCGTGATCGTGCCGACGCGGTGCAAGCCCGATGACGTCGTGCTGACCTGGACCGACGCGGCGTTCAACGAAACCGGCTATACGATCGCGCGCTCCGGCGGAACGGCCTTCGCGCCTGTGACCGTCACGGGCCAGCCGTATGACGCGCTCAATGCCACCGGCGCGACGGTGACCTACCGCGACGCGACGGCACAGGAAGGCGTGGCCTACACGTACACGGTGACCGCGTTCAACGCCCAGGGAAGCTCGTCGACCGCGACGACGGTGACCCTGGCGCCGACCGCGCCGACGCTGCCGACCAATCTCACGGTCACGCCCTCGACGGCGCTCGACGCCAGCGGCCTGTACGTCGACACGGTCGCGTTGACCTGGAGCGACAACGCCTACAACGAAGCGACCTACCAGGTCCTGCGTGACGGCGCACCGATCGGCAACCCGATCGTTGGCGGCCTCGCTGCGACCAACGACCCGATGGGCACGGCAACCGCCGGCTGGACCGCGAGCCCGGTGCTGAGCTACACGGACACGGGCGTGGCCGACGGCTCGACCCACACCTGGAGCGTGGAGGCGATCAACAACGCCACGGCTCTCGGCAACACCGGCATCGCCGGCACCACGGTCTCGGCCGGCGTGACCAAGACGATGCCTGGCATCGTGATCGCGCCGCCCAGCAACCTCGTGCTGACGCCGAACCGCTCGGGTGCCTCGATCGGCATGTCGTGGATCGACAACTCCACCAACGAGACGGACTTCCTCACGGAAGAAAGCGTCTCGAGCGACGGCGGGCTGACTTTCGGCCCGTGGACGACGGTGCTGCCGATCATCACCCGCAGCCCGGCGCAAAGTCTGGCGACCGGCGGCACGGTGACGCAGAACCGTGCCAACGTCCCGACCACCCCGGGCATGGTGTACAACTTCCGCGTCAGCGCGCGCAACCTGGCCGCACACAGCGACTCGCATCCGTACCTGATGGGTCAGGCCAGCCTGGCCGCGCCGGTCCTGACGGCGGCGCCGACGCTGAACGTGCCGACGGTCTCGGTCACCGGCCGGGTCGCTCTGACCTGGACCGCGGTCGCGCCGCCTACCGGCACGACGATCACCTACGTCGTCAATGGCAATGGCGTGCAACTGGCGCGTACCAACCTGCTGACCTTCGCCACCCGCCCGGGTGTCGCGGCCCTGCAGGCGGGTATCACGTACACGGTGCAGGCGGTGGCTACGGCGATCCGGGTGCCGAACCCGACGGTGTTCGGTTCCACCACGGGTCCGCTGTCGAACGCCCAGACGGTGAAGGCGACACCTCCGGCCGCGCCCGCGGTGCCGACCGGCGTCGCGGCGACCATCAACGGCGCGACTGGCGCGGTAACGCTGAACTGGACGGCGGTAGCACCCGCCCCCGGCACCACGATCACTTACCTGGTGAGCGTCAACGGTGCCGCCGGCGTGCCGGCAAACCGTGGCGGCACGCTTGCGCTCGCCACCGGGGCCAGCTACTCGGTCTCGGTCGCGACGGTGGCGACGAACCTGGGCCTGTCCACGACGTCGGCCTACTCCACGCCGATCACGGTTGACCTGACCGCCGCGGCCGTTCCGTCCGCGCCGGCCACGCTGACTGTGACGGCGACCGCACTGAACTGGACGGCCCCGGCGACGGTGTCGGCCAATTCGACGGTGACCTACACGGTTCAGCAGTCGATCAACGGCGGCGCGTGGACCACCCTCACGCCGACCCCGATCACCGCGCGCACCCTGGCGGTCGCCTCGCCGATAGGTACGAACTACTCGTACCGCGTGGCCGCGCAAGCCACCCGCTACGGTCTGGCGACCTCGGCCCTGTCGCCGTGGACGACGACGGTCCACAACACGGCCCCGGCCGCCTCGACCACCCCGGTCGCGGCACTGGTGTCGACGCGCCACATCAGCGTCACCTGGACCAACGTGTCGACCAACATCACCGGCTTCACCATCCAGCGTCGCCTGGGTGCCGGTGCATGGACGACGATCGCGCCGGCCCCGGCGGTAACGCAGACCGGCACCTCGTTCACGTTCACCGACGTGGTCGCGGCCGCCGGCAGCTACACCTACCGCCTGTCGGCCACCAGCGCGGGCGGAACCACGGCCAACACCGCGGCGTCCAACGCGGTCGTCACGCCGTAAGTGCAGTCGCAGTAGGATCGCCGGTGCCAGCAAACCGCTGGCACCGGCGGTTGCACTAAAAGAACCAGGACGACAGGGCAACTCCGATCGTTCATGTTCGGTCCAAGCGCTGAGAATCTGTCGTCCGTTCAGCGAATTGGGCAGGGCATGAAGGATGGGATTGCCCTGAAGTCTTTTGGATCGCGTAGTCTCGACGGTTGGCGTTTCCAGTCCGAGGCCACGCGTTCCTGCGTCAGATGATTTTTCGATGGGATGAAAGAGATGTTGCAGCGTTGCTTGATGATGTTCGTTGGCCTGGCGCTGGTTGCTTCCCAGGCCTTTGCGAAGGACCCGATCGTGCTCAAGACCGACAAGGACAAGCTCAGCTACAGCATCGGCGTGAGCATCGGCCGCAACTTCAACAGCGATGGCACCGAGGTCGACCCCGAGGTGCTGATGCAGGGGCTGAAGTCCAGCCTGGCCGGGGAGAAGCTGCTGATGACCGACAAGGACATCCGCCAGCTGATGAACGATTACCAGACGCAATTGCGCCAGGCGGCCGCCGCCAAGCGCCAGAAGGCCATCGCCGACAACAAGCTGAAGGGCGACGCGTACCTCGTCGACTACAAGAAGCAGAACGGCGTTCAGGTTTCGCCCGGCGGCATCCTGTACAAGGTGCTCAAGGAGGGCAGCGGCAGGAAGCCCGCCGAGAGCGACATGGTCGAGGTCAACTACCGCGGCGCGCTGATCAACGGCAAGGAGTTCGATGCGACCGAACCCGGCAAGCCCGCCACCTTGAAGGTCGCGGCCTTGATTCCCGGGTGGAAGCAGGCGCTCAGCATGATGCCGGTCGGCTCGAAATGGCAGATCGTCATCCCGCCGTCGCTCGGTTATGGCGAGCGCGGCGTCGGCAACGACATCGGGCCTAACGAGGTGCTCGTGTTCGACCTGGAGCTGGTCGCGATCAAGTGAGCGGATGAGTCCGATGAAGATGCAATGGCTTTGGGCCTTGTGCCTGGCCCTGCCTGCCCTGCAGGCGCAAGCTCAACAATCCGCGCCCGGCGCGCAGACCGCCGCCGATGCGGCCAACAAGGCGGCGGCGCTCAAGAGCGCCAGGATCAGCCCGAGGGAGCGCGCCGAGCTCGCCGACGCCGCGGCTGCGGAGCAGAACGCCAAGGCCGGCGCCGACTTCCTGGCGGCCAACAAGGCGAAGGCCGGCGTGGTGAGCCTGGCGAGCGGCGTGCAGTACCGGATCCTGAAGGCCGGCAACGGCAGGAAGCCGGCCGACACCAGCTCGGTGCTTTGCCGCTACAAGGGCACGCTGATCGACGGCTCGACGTTCGACAGGGCCGATGACGGCAAGCCGATCGCCTTGCGCCTGGCCGGCCTCGCGCCGGGGCTGAAGGAAGCGGTCAAGCTGATGCCGGTCGGCTCGAAGTGGGAGGTCGTCGTGCCCCCGCAACTGGGCTTCGGAGCACGAGGCAATCGCGCTGTCGGCCCCAACGCCGTGCTGATCTACGTCGTCGAGCTGGTCGGCATCGTCTAGCCCGGAGCGTATGCATGGGTGGCCGCAGATTGCCCGGTTCGTCGGCCCGTAGCCGCTTGCTGCGGACCATGGGGTTCGCTGCGGGCCTGCTGTCGGCCCTGCCGGCGATCGCGCAGCAGATTGCCGCCGCGCCGCGCGATCCGGTCGAGCTGGGCGGGCGCATCTACAACGAAGGTGTCCTGGCCTCGGGAGCGGCGCTGAACGGCAACCGCCCCGGGCGCGAGGCGATCACCGGCGCGGCGGCGGCGTGCGTCAACTGCCATCGCCCGAGCGGCATGGGGCAGGTCGAAGCCGACCTGCTGGTCCCGCCGATCACCGGCAATTTCCTCTTCGCGGCACCGAGCGACAAGCGGATCGTGCCCATGGATCCGCGCATCGGCAAGCTTTTCAACCAGGCGCACGACCCTTACACCGACGCCACCCTCTCGCAAGCGATCCGCGAGGGCATCAACAACCACGGACGGGCCATGAACGTCGTGATGCCCCGTTTCGTGCTGAGCGACGCCGATCTTCAGGCGCTGACCGCCTACCTGCGGCAGCTTTCCGCGCAGTGGTCGCCCGGCGTGACGGCAGCTGAAATCCGCTTCGCGACGGTGATCACGCCGGACGTCGATCCGCAGCGCCGCAAGGTGTTCATCGACATGATGCAGGCGGTCGTCCACCAGAAGAATGGCAGCACGGTCACCGCCGACCAGGCTCGCACGCGGCACCACATGGTGTCCGCCGCGGAACTGGTGCTGGGAACCGAACGCCGCTGGGATCTTCAGATCTGGGAACTGCAGGGGGCGCCCGAGACCTGGGACGCACAGTTGCGCGAACGCTATCGGAGCAAGCCCGTCTTTGCCCTCGTTTCCGGCCTCTCCGGTGCTCAGTGGCAGCCGGTGCACGACTTCTGCGATCGGGAGCGGGTTCCTTGCTGGTTCCCCACGGTCGACGTCCCCCCGAGGAACACTTCCCCGTACGCATTTTATTTCTCGGCGGGACTCAACCTGGAAGCCGCGGTCCTGTCGCGCCATCTGCAGTCCCTCGGCACTCGGCCGAAGCGGGTCGTGCAGGTCTATCGGAACGACGATGTCGGCGTTGCCGCGGCACAAGCCCTGAAGGACGCACTGCGTGGGTCCGGCATCGCGGTGGTGGATCGCATTCTCGATCCGGACCGGACGGCAACCGATGCCTTGCGTCAGGTGACCGCCACTGCCGTTCAGGACGAAGCGATGATGTTCTGGCTGCGCCCGGCCGACATCATGGCGCTGGGCGAGGTCAAGCCGGGTCCGGCCGACGCTTACTTCTCCGCCGTGCTGGCCGGGGGCGAGCGCGCTCCGCTTTCTGCCGAGTGGAGGCAACACGCGCATCTCGCGTATCCGTACGAGCTGCCCGGCAAGCGCATGAAGAACCTCGATTACTTCCATGCCTGGCTGGATATCCGCAAGATTCCGCTGATCGACGAGCCGATGCAGTCGGAGGTGTACTTCGCGTTGAATTTCATGACCGATACGCTGTCTGACATGCTGGACAACCTGTATCGGGACTATCTGGTCGAGCGCGCCGAGACCATGCTGAGCAAGCGCGAAGGCATCAAGGCGGCGCAGGAGACCCGCGAGCGCGTGGCGCTCGGGCGCCAGGGCGATCTGGGAAGCAAGTACGCCGGTTTGCCGCTGACGCAGGCGCCTGGTCGCCTGCAGGTGGAGGGCGCGAACAGCCGCGAGAGCATCAGTCAGGGAACGACGTTGTATCCGCACCTCAGCCTGGGGGCCGGCCAGAGGCTGGCGTCGAAGGCCGGCTATATCGTCCGGTTCGCCCACGAGAGCGGGACCGAGTTGACTGCCGAATCGGACCTGGTCGCGCCTTGAAGGGCAGCCCCTTCGCAACCGCAACGAACATCGGAACTCATGGAGCGAAAGATGATGCGATCGAAACTCATCACCCCGCTGCTTTTGGCCGCCGGCATGAGCCTGGGCGGCGCGGCGATGGCGGCCGACCCCGGCCCGGGCGGCATCACGACCAGCGTGGCACCGAACGGCACGGTCGAATTGAGCAACGTTTTGGCGACCGTCAAGTCGGTGCCGGTTGCGGGCGGCGCGCCCGCCGCGCCGGCGCCGGTCCAGCCGATGCCAAAGCAGGACACGCAGCCCGCCAACCCGGCGGCGACGTCGGCCGCGGCCTCGACCGCAAGCGCAACCACTGCTCCGAACACCCAGACGGCGGCAACCGATGAGCCGGCGAAGGATCCTCGTCAGCAGTACCGGGACACGATGCTGCAGGGAGCCGAAGGCACGACGGCGGCAAATCCTTCAGTAGCGCGCCGCTACAAGATGATGGATAAGGAAACCTACCGGGCGACGGTTCTCGGCGGCGCTTTGCCGCCCGCCCAGTGACGCCGTCCCTTCCCCGTCGCGGCTGTTCTCGCCGTTGAGGAACCACGCCTTGCTGAAATGCCTGGGGGCTGTCGTCGCCCTGGGCTGGATGGCATCGGCGCACGGGGAGGCCGACGACGTATCGAGCTGCCTCGGTGCCCGGGACGGCGCGGAGCGGACCATCGCGCATTGCACGGCCGCGGCCGAGGCGCAGGGACTCGCCGACGACAAGCGCTCGGCGATTTTCACGCAACGCGGCCTGGCCCGGATGTCGAAGGGCGACCTGCAGCAAGCCGCCGACGATTTCGACACGGCGATCCGCCTCGACGGCGAATCCTCCTGGGCTTACAACGCGCGCGCCGTCATCTGGATGCAGAAGGGCGATGTCGACCGGGCGATTGCCGACTACGAACGTGCCGTCCATCTGAAGCCGGGCTATGCGTTCGCCTGGGCCAACCTCGGCAACGCGTGGCTGATCAAGGGCGACCCCGAGCGCGCGCTGACCGACCTGGGTGAAGCCATACGACTGGCGCCGCCACGGATCGAGCTTGCATTCACGGGACGCGGCAAAGCGTGGCTCGCCAAGGGGGAGTTCGATCGTGCCGTCGAGGATTTCGAGGCGGCGCTGAAGGCGAACCCCAAGTATGCGAACGCACTCAGCGGCCGGGCCTATGCCCGGTTCTGCCAGGGGGCCTTCGACGCCGCGGCCGCGGATTTCACGAGCGAGCGGCAGATCCGGGCGGACGGCGAATCGGCGGTCGACCTGTTGATTGCCGTGCGCCGTGGCGGCCACGACGCCAAGGCCGAACTGGCCGAGGTGGTCAAGGGTTTCGACCGGAATCAGGGCCTGCCGCCGGGCCTCGCCCTGTTCAGCGGCGCCGTCACGCC
>CAZEIW010000136.1:0-7631 GCA_964512305.1 uncultured Burkholderiaceae bacterium
CGCCTTGATCGCGATGTCGGCGGTTTCGAGGTCGCGGATCTCGCCCACCATGATCACGTCCGGGTCCTGGCGCAGGAAGGCGCGCATCGCGTTGGCGAACGTCAGGCCCGCCTTCTCGTAGACGTTGACCTGGTTGATGCCCGCGATCTGGATTTCGGCGGGATCCTCGGCGGTCGAGATGTTGACGCCGGGCTGGTTCAGGATGTTGAGGCAGGTGTACAGCGAAACCGTCTTGCCGCTGCCGGTCGGGCCCGTCACGAGGACCATGCCGTACGGCCGCTGGATCGCGTTGACCAGGAGCTCCTTCTGATCGGGATCGTATCCGAGCGAATCGATCCCCATTTTGGCCTGCGCGGCGTCGAGGATCCGCATCACGATCTTCTCGCCGTACAGCGTGGGCAGCGTGCTGACCCGGAAGTCGATCGCGCGCTGTCCCGACAGCGCCAGCTTCATGCGGCCGTCCTGCGGCACGCGCTTCTCCGAGATGTCGAGGCGCGAGATGACCTTGATCCGGGTCACCAGGCGCTCGCGGATCGCCAGCGGCGGCTGCGCCACCTCGCGCAGGATGCCGTCGACCCGGAAGCGGATCCGGTAGAACTTCTCGTACGGCTCGAAGTGCAGGTCCGAGGCGCCCTCGCCGATCGCGTCGAGCAGCAGCTTCTGCAGGAACCGCACGACCGGCGCGTCGTCCACGTCGGCCGAGGCCGCCGCGTCGTCGTTCTCCTGCTCGGGGCTCTCGGCCAGCAGGTCCTCGAAGCTGACGTCGTCGTCGATCAGCTTGTCGAGCGTCTGCGCCGCGGTCTGCCCGACGCTGTCGATCAGCCGCATCAGCTTGTCGTGCTCGACCACCACCACGTCGATCACGAGCTGGGTCTGGAACTTGACCTGGTCGAGCGCCTGGTAGTTGGTCGGATCGGAGACCGCGACGGCCAGCCTGTTGCCGCGCTTGCGAAGCGCCAGCACGCGCAGCGCTCCGACGAGCTTGCGGTCGATCGTGTCCTTGGGCAGCTGATCGACGTCGACCGCGGCGAGGTCGAGCAGCGGATGGCCGAAGGTCTCGGCCGCGAAGCGGGCGATCGTGGGCGGCGTCAGCCCGATCGACTCGCCGACCGAGACCAGCTCGTCGATGAACTGGGTATTGCTCTGCCCCGCCTTGCGGGCGAGCGTCTCGGCCCGGTCGGGGCGCAGCTTGCCCTGCTGCACAAGCGCGCGGGCGAGCCCCGTGAGCGCACTGGCAGCGGCGGAAGGACCTTGAGTGACGGCGGACATGTTCGTGTCGGGCGGGGCAGGAGAAAGTTATAGCGTTGCCCGGCTCCCGCGAAGCTGGAAGATGGTGCCGATAAGCCCCGGATTTGTAAACTTATTATCCCCCAAAGACGGGCCCGGAGGACGGCACATCCGGATTACCCAGGGGGCACGGCCGCCCGCGGCGGGATCAATTCGGGCGGGAGGACGGCGCGTCGCGTATCAGCCGCACGCTGCGCACCACCTGATCCTGGATCTGGATGACCTCGACCACGCAGCCGGGCAGCCGCAGGCAGCAGGGGCCGTCGGGGATCTGCTCAAGGCGCTCGAGCAGCAGGCCGTTGAGCGTCTTCGGGCCGTCGATCGGCAGCACCAGCGACAGGCGGCGGTTGAGCTGGCGCAGCGAGACCGTGCCGTCGACGATGACCTGGCCGTCGTCGCCCCAGTGCAGCGACGAGCCGCCGCCAGGCGCCTGGGTCGTGAATTCGCCGACGATCTCCTCGACGATGTCGTCGACCGTCACCAGGCCGAGCAGGTCGCCGTACTCGTCGACGACCAGTCCGAGGCGCTGGCGGTTGTCCTGGAACATCTGCAGCTGCTGCAGCAGCGAGGTCCCGGTCGGGATCCAGTAGGGCGCGGCGAGCAGCTCCCGGATCGTGTCGGTCCCGGGTGCGCCCTCGCCGAGGATCGGCAGCAGCTTGCGCACGTGCAGGATGCCGACCACGCGGCTGATGTCGTTCTCGTAGACCGGCAGCTTGTTGTGGTAGCAGGTGGTCAGCTGGTCGAGCAGGGCCCGGATCGGCTGATCCAGGTCCAGGCCCTCGATGCTGGCGCGCGGGGTCATCACGTCGTCGACCGTCAGCCGCTCGAGGTCGAAAAGGTTCAGCAGCATGCTGCGGTGCTTGGTCGGGATGAAATTGGCCCCCTCGAGCACGACGGTGCGCAACTCCTCGGGGGTCAGGCGCTGCGCCTCGTCGCCGCGGCGCTGGCGGATCCGCAGCACGCGCAGGATCGCATGCACGAACAGGTTGACGAACCAGACCGCCGGGGTGGCGAGCCACAGCAGCCAGCGCAGCACCAGGCTCGAGCCGAGCGCGATCGGCTCCGGGTAGGTGGCGCCGACGATCTTCGGCGTGATCTCCGAGAAGACCACGATCAGGAACGCGATCGCGACGGTGGCCAACGCGAGCGGCCACTGATGGGCGCCGAAGTAGTAGATCGCGAGCGCGGTGACCACCGCCGTGGCGGCGGTGTTGGCGAGGTTGTTGCCGAGCAGGATCACGCTCAGCAGCCGGTCGGTGCGGGCGAGCAGCGCCTGCACGCGCCGCGCGGCGGCGCTTCCCTGGCGCACGAGGTGCCGCAGCCGCATGCGGCTGAGCGCCATCATGGCGGTCTCGGCGATCGAGAAGAATGCCGAGATCAGCAGCAGCGCGACCAGCGTGCCGAGCTGCGCCCAGACCGGGATGTTTTCCACGGCAGCGGATCGGAGGAGGCGGCTCAGCCCGGTCGGGCGGCGCTAGGCGCCGGAACCGGGACGGTCAGGGTGGGACCGCGGGCAAGCGGGCACGAGAACGCATGCAAAGCTGGTCGGGGTGAGAGGATTTGAACCTCCGACTCCTGCGTCCCGAACGCAGTACTCTACCAGGCTGAGCTACACCCCGAATGCAAAATGCGGCGCTAACGGTCACGCCGCATCGAAAAGCCGGCCAAGTCTAGCAGACGGTCGCGGAAGACCGACACCGGCAGCGCCGCCGCCGCCTGCGCGGCCGCTTCCGACTGACGTTCGGCCAGCCGGCGGGCGTAGTCGATCGACCCGTTCGCATGCACGATCTGCGCGATCTGGGCGAAATCGCCCTTGCCTTCGCGGATCGCCGCTTCGACCTGCAGCCGCTGGCTCGGGCTCGCCGCCCGCAGCGCGTGGATCACGGGCAAAGTCGCCTTGCCCTCGCGCAGGTCGTCGCCGACGCGCTTGCCGATCTGGTGCGGATTGCCGTCGTAGTCGAGCACGTCGTCGATGATCTGGAACGCTGTGCCGAGCGCCGCCCCATAGCGCGCGCACGAGTCCTCGAGCGCGGGAGCGGCGTCGGCCAGCACCGCTCCGATTCGGGCCGCGGCCTCGAACAGGGTCGCGGTCTTGCGCTCGACCACGAGCAGGTAGCGGGCCTCGTCGACCGTGGGGTCGTGTACGTTGAGCAGCTGCAGGACTTCTCCTTCGGCGATCCGGTTGGTGGCATCGGCCAGGATGCGCATCACGCGCATGCGGCCGGCGTCGACCATCATCTGGAACGCGCGCGAGTACAGGAAGTCGCCGACCAGGACGCTGGCGGCGTTGCCGAACGCCGCGTTGGTGGTCGGCCGGCCGCGCCGCAGATCGGACTCGTCGACCACGTCGTCGTGCAGCAGCGTCGCGGTGTGGATGAATTCGATCACCGCCGCGAGCAGCGTGTGCGCGGCGCCGCGGTAGTCCAGAGCGCGCGCGATCAGCAGCAGCACCGCCGGGCGCAGACGCTTGCCGCCCGCGCCCACGATGTAGTCGCCGATGGTGCCGATCAGCGCGACTTCCGAGCTCAGGCGCTCGCGGATCGTCGCGTCGACCGCGCGCATGTCGTCCGCAATGGGCGCCAGCACCTGCGCGAGTTCGGTCGGCGGAGCGGGCGTTTGCTGCGATGCGGGGGCGGTTTGCACGGACCGGGAGCGGGAAGATGCCCTTCGATTATATGGGGGTGTCGCCCGCGGACGGCGGCGCGCGCCCGCGAGCCCGCCGGCGCCATGGGCGGCAAATTGACTGCGGGGCCGCAAAGCTGCGATAATTCAAAGCTTTCGGCGGCCCGGGCGCGATGCAAAGCAGCGATGCAGAGCAAGCCGCGTGGCGGGCAGATTCGTCGAACCAGCGTGTCGAGCGGGAGCGGCCAGATGTTTGCGGTGATCAGGACGGGCGGCAAGCAGTATCGGGTGAGCGCGGGCGACCGCCTCAAGGTCGAGTCGTTGCCGATCGAGGTCGGGCAGCAGGTCAAGCTCGCCGAGGTGCTCGCGGTCGGCGAAGGCTCGCAGGTGAGGGTCGGCGCGCCGCTGGTGGGCGACGCCGCGGTCACCGCGACCGTTCTCGCCCACGGGCGCCACGACAAGGTCAAGATCTTCAAGATGCGCCGCCGCAAGCATTTCCAGAAGCACGGCGGGCACCGCCAGAACTTCACCGAACTTCGAATCGACTCGATCGCGTAGGTCGCGGAAGACCGCCAGGCGAACGATCAGGATCACGATATGGCGCACAAAAAGGCAGGCGGCTCGTCACGCAACGGCCGCGATTCCCAGGCCAAGCGGCTTGGCGTCAAGGTTTACGGCGGCGAAAACGTCCACGCGGGCGGCATCATCGTGCGCCAGCGCGGCACGCAGTTCCATGCCGGCGACAACGTCGGTACCGGCCGCGACTACACGCTGTTCGCGCTGGTCGACGGCACGGTCCGGTTCTCCGTCGGCGGCCCGCGCAATCGCCGGAAGGTCAACGTCCTGCCGCAGGCCTGACGCGGGCGGCGCGCGCGTACGCGGCCGCGCCGGCGTCTTCCCCCGAGCAACGCGCCGGATGCGCGCGGCCGCGGCGCGCGACGGCCGCGTCGCAGGGGCAACAAGCGATGAAATTCGTCGACGAGGCGCGAATCGAGGTCGCCGGAGGCCGTGGCGGCAATGGCTGCGCCTCCTTCCGGCGCGAAAAATTCGTCCCCAAGGGCGGGCCTGACGGCGGCGACGGCGGCCGCGGCGGCGACGTCTGGGCGGTGGCCGACCGCAACCTCAATACGCTGATCGAGTACCGGTACAGCCGCAAGCACCACGCCGAGAACGGCGAGCACGGCCGGGGATCCGACTGTTTCGGTGCCGGCGGCCACGACATCGAGCTGGGCGTGCCCGTGGGCACGGTCATCACCGACGAGGAAACGGGCGAGATCGTCGCCGACCTGGCCGTAAACGGCCAGCGCGCGCTGCTTGCCGGGGGCGGCGCGGGCGGCCTGGGCAACCTGCACTTCAAGTCGAGCACGAACCGCGCGCCGCGCCAACATACGCCAGGGCAGCCCGGCCAGATGCGACGGCTGCGGCTTGAGTTGAGAGTGCTGGCCGACGTCGGGCTGCTGGGCGCGCCGAACGCGGGCAAGTCGACGCTGCTGGCCTCGGTCTCCAACGCGCGTCCGAAAATCGCCGATTACCCGTTCACGACGCTCTATCCCCACCTGGGCGTCGTCAGGCAGGAAGCCGGCCGCGGATTCGTGGTGGCCGACCTGCCCGGCCTGATCGAGGGCGCCGCCGAGGGCGCGGGCCTCGGTCACCAGTTCCTGCGCCACGTCAGCAGGACCCGGTTGCTGTTGCACGTACTCGATGCCGCGCCGCTCGACGGCAATGCCGATCCCGTGGCGCAGGCACGCACGATCGCCGCCGAGCTGCGCAAGTACGACCTGGCGCTGACCCGGATCCCGCGCTGGTACGTGCTGAACAAGATCGACCTGATCGACGCCGAAGCCCGCGACGCGACCGTTGCGCGGCTGCGCAGGCGGCTGCGGACGAAGGCGCCGGTGTTCGCGGTCTCGGCGGTCACCGGCGAGGGCTGCCGCGACCTGATGTGGGCGGTGCAGCGCTTTCTCGCCGAGCATGCCGCGGCGGCAGAGGCGGCGGAGGCGGCCGATCCGCACCTCGGAGCGGCGGCAGCGGCAAGCCGGGTGGGATGAGACCGTGGCGCCAGATTCCGATTCCGTCCTGAAGCGGGCACGCCGCGCGGTTGTCAAGGTCGGCAGCAGCCTGGTCACCAACGATGGCCGCGGCCTCGATGCCGAGGCGATCTCGCGCTGGGCGGAGCAGATCGCCGCGCTGACCACGCGCGGCAAGCAGGTGGTGCTGGTCTCGAGCGGCGCGATCGCCGAAGGCATGCAGCGCCTGGGCTGGAGCCGCCGCCCGCAGCAGATCCACGATCTGCAGGCGGCGGCCGCGGTCGGCCAGATGGGTCTGGCGCAGGCCTACGAAACCTGCTTCGCCGCGCACGGAATGCACACGGCGCAGGTGCTGCTCACGCATGCCGACCTCGCCGACCGCGCGCGCTACCTGAACGCGCGCTCGACCCTGCTCACGCTGCTCGAGCTGCGCGTCGTGCCGGTGATCAACGAGAACGACACGGTGGTCACCGACGAGATCAAGTTCGGCGACAACGACACGCTGGGGGCGCTGGTCACCAACCTGGTCGAGGCCGACGTGCTGGTCATCCTGACCGACCAGGCGGGCCTGTACGACGCCGACCCGCGACACGAGCCGCGCGCCCGACTGATCGACGAGGCGGCCGCCGGCGATGCCGACCTGGAGGGCTTCGCCGGAGGCGCCGGCAGCGCGATCGGCCGCGGCGGCATGATCACGAAGGTCCTGGCGGCCAAGCGCGCCGCGCGCAGCGGCGCCTCGACGATCATCGTCTCCGGGCGCGAGCCCGACGTGCTGCTGAAGCTGGCGCGCGGCGACCGCATCGGCACGCAGCTCACGGCGTCGATGCCGGTGCTGACGGCGCGCAAGCAGTGGCTCGCCGACCATCTGCAGCTCAAGGGGCGCGTGGTCATCGATGCGGGCGCGGCGCGCGCGCTGCGCCGCGACGGCAAGAGCCTGCTGCCGATCGGCGTGGTGGAGGTGCAGGGCGAGTTCGCGCGCGGCGACGTGGTCGCCTGCGTCGACGGCACCGGGCGCGAGATCGCGCGCGGGCTGGTCAACTACTCGAGCGCCGACGCCCGCCAGATCGCGCGCCGCCCGAGCGCGGAGATCGAGACCGTGCTGGGATTCATCGAGGAACCCGAGCTGATCCACCGGGACAACCTGGTGCTGATATGAGTTTGCGCGCCAGCAGTCGCCAGGCCCGAACTCATCGTCCCACACCGATAAGGATCCCCGCGACGGCCCACGGCTGCTACAGGGGACGCCAATAGCATCGTCATGGCCGGGCTTGTCCCGGGGGTCGGTGCGAACTGGAAATGCTTCGTCTTGCGCCGACGTGGATCCCCGGGACTGCGCCCGGGAATGACGCCTGCTACAGAGGACGCCAATAGCATCGTCATGGCCGGGCTTGTCCCGGCCATCCACGCCGACCCCCGGGCTTGACCCGGGGGTCGGCGCGAACTGGAAACGCTTCATCTTGCGCCGACGTGGATCCCCGGGACTTCGCCCGGGGATGACGCCTGCTACAGAGGACGCCAATAGCGTCGTCATGGCCGGGCTTGTCCCGGCCATCCACGTCGGTGCGAGGCTGAAGCGCTTCCAGCGCACGCCGACGTGGATCCCCGGGACTCCGCCCGGGGATGACGCCTGCTACGGACGACGCCCGCTACGGACGACGCCCGCTACGGACGACGCCCGCTACGGACGACGCCCGC
>CAZEIW010000137.1:0-9843 GCA_964512305.1 uncultured Burkholderiaceae bacterium
CCGCCAGATGGTTGCCGCCCTGCATGCGCTGAACCTGCACGTCGTGATGGACGTCGTCTACAACCACACGGCGTCGGCCTCGGTGCTCGACCAGATCGTGCCGGGCTACTACTACCGGCTCGACGCCAACGGCAACATCGAGAACGCGTCGTGCTGCGCCGACACCGCGACCGAGTTCGCGATGATGTCGAGGCTGATGCGGGATACCCTCGTCACGTGGACCGATCAGTACAAGGTCGACGGGTTCCGGTTCGACATCATGGGGTTCATTCCGCTGGCCGAAATGCAGAAAGCCCAAAGTGCGGTGAACACCATCGCCGCCGGCGACGGCCGCGGGTCGATCTATTTCTACGGCGAAGGCTGGAACTTCGGCCCGGTCGCCAACGACGCCCTGTTCGTGCAGGCGCGGCAGGCAAATCTCGCCGGCACGGGCATCGGCTCGTTCAACGATCGCATCCGCGACTCGGTGCGCGGCGGCGGTCCGTTCGACAGCGGTGCCTCGATGGTGGCGAACCAGGGTTTCATCAACGGCGCCTGCTATGACACCAACGCGGCGAACAACTGCTCGGTTTCCGGACTGCAGGCGGCGCAGAATCTGATCCGGCTGTCGCTCGCGGGCAACGTCAAGTCGTTCACGCTCAACAACATGCCGGCCACCTCGTATCTCTACGGCGGCCAACCGGCTGCCTACACGCAGGACCCAACCGAGAACATCGCCTACGTCTCGGTGCACGACAATGAGACGCTGTTCGACGTCAGCCAGTACAAGCATCCGGTGACCACCTCGACCTCGGATCGCGCGCGCGCGCAGGTTGTGGGCCTGTCGACGGTGCTGCTGGCGCAGGGCGTCCCGTTCATCCACGCCGGCGACGACCTGCTGCGGTCGAAGTCGATGGACAGCAACAGCTATAACTCCGGCGATTACTTCAACAAGATCGACTGGACCGGAGCGACCGACAACTGGGCGGTCGGCGCACCGCCGCAGAACACCGGTAACAACGCTGCCAACCTGGCGACGATGACGCCGTTGCTGAACAATGTGGCGATTGCGCCGATGTCGGCCGATATCGGCGCAGCGACGCTGGCGTTCCAGGACTTCTTGAAGGTCCGTGGCGACACGTCGATGTTCCGGCTGAGGACCGGTGCCGACATTGTTCGCTGTGTTAGTTTCCCCGACCAGGCCAGCCAGGTCGATGGACTGATCGTGATGAGGATAGCCGGTTCCGTCGCAGTACCTGTGTGCGGCGAGGGAAAATACAAGAGCATTGTCGTGCTGTTCAACGCCAGCAAGACGACTCAGATGTTCGCGGACCCGAGCTACATGGGCACCGCGTCGACGATCCGATTGCACCCGTTTCAGGCCGCGGGTTCCGACCTGATCGTCAGGAACGCGTCGTTTGCACCGTCGACCGGAACCTTCAGTGTGCCGCCGCGTACAACTGCCGTGTTCGTCGAGCAATGAGATACTCGCCGCGCCGCCACCCTCACCCCCCCCTCTCACCCGCAAGCGGGAGAGGGGAACAACGCATAGACCCTCTCCCGCAATCGGGAGAGGGGAGCCTCGCTTAAACTTCCCGAGCATCCAACCAACTGACCAGGGAGGGTCACGATGAACGCCTTGAACTTCAACCGCCTGCGCACCCGCTTCGCCTCGGTCGCCATCGGCGCGGCCGTCTTGCTCGCGGGCAGCCCCGCGGTCGCCGCCGACGTGATGGCGGCGCCCGACGGCCAGGTCGCGATCCACTACTGGCGGGCCGACGGCGACTACAAGAACTGGGGCGTGCACCTGTGGGAGTCGTTTGAAG
This sequence comes from uncultured Burkholderiaceae bacterium, assembly GCA_964512305.1. Lineage (GTDB taxonomy): Bacteria > Pseudomonadota > Gammaproteobacteria > Burkholderiales > Burkholderiaceae_F > CAZEIW01. The sequence goes on from CAZEIW010000137.1 coordinate 1,806, forward strand.
CGGTCAAGGCGGGCAAGGTGGTCGGCCCGAAGGACAAGTCGGACATGCCGATCATGGCGATCAGCTGGAGCAATCCGATGCCGCCGACGGGCACCGACGGCTTTGGCGTCTACTGGCTCGTCAAGCAGAACGAGTTCCGCAACGGCAAGATCAACTACATCATCCACAAGGGCGACTCGAAGGAGCAGTGCGCCAAGGACATCGCCTGGTTCGTCGAAACGCAGGGCCGGGAGGTGTTCGTCAACTCGGGCGATTGCAACACCTACTACTCCGCGGACGAGGCGATGAAGGCCCGGAAGTAGGCCGCCTGCCTTCGCCGCGGGCCGTCGGCGGGAGCACAGCGGGGCCGATGGCCAGGGTCGGGCACTATCGAGACCAGCGAGGCGATTCGCGCTTCCGGGTGTTCGCGCCCGGAAAGCGACAGCTCGCGGTGATCCTGCCGGGGCAGGATCGCAGGATCCCACTGTCCTGCGACGAACTGGGCTACTGGCTCGGCGCGGCGCCGCGACTGCCCGAGGGCACCGAGTACCTGATCGAGGTCGACGGCCGGCCGCTTCCCGACCCCGCGTCGCGCTGCCAGCCGCGGGGCGTGCACGGCCCGTCGATGGTGGTCAACGTGGCGCGCGCCGGCCCGCCCGGCTGGACCGGCGTCGGGATCGCCGACGCCATCGTCTACGAACTGCACCTGGGCAGCTTCACGCGCGAGGGAACGCTCTCCGCGGCGGCGGCGAAGCTGCCGCACCTGGCCGCGCTGGGCGTCAACGTGGTCGAGCTGCTGCCGATCGCCGCCTTCCCGGGCGAGCGCAACTGGGGCTACGACGGCACCTACCCGTTCGCGCTGCATCGCGCCTACGGCACCTATCCGGACCTGCAGCGGTTCATCGAGGCCGCGCACGGGCTCGGCATCGCCGTGATCCTGGATGTCGTCTACAACCACTTCGGCCCGGAGGGAAGTTACGCCGGCGCGTTCGCCCCGTACACGAAGAAGTCCGACACCCCCTGGGGCGCAGCGATCAACTTCGACGACGCGTACAACTACGGCGTGCGCGAGTTCTTCCTCGACAACGCCCGCTACTGGCTGCAGGAGATCGGCTTCGACGGATTCCGGATGGACGCGGTGGCGCACATCATCGACAGCATGCCGGTGCACGTCCTGCGCGAGCTGACCGATCTCGCGGCGCGGATCGGGCGAGAGGAGGGGCGCGAGGTGCTGATGATCGCCGAGCACCTGCGCAACGACCGCAAGGTCACCTCGGCCGACGGATTCAACTTCCAGAGCCAGTGGAACGACGACCTCAACCACGCGGTCTTCGCGAAGCTGACGGGCGAGACGATGCGCCACTACGCGAACTTCGGCAGCTTCGCCGACGTGGTCAAGGCGCTCGAGCGGGGCTTCGTCCTCGACGGCACGCGCTTCGATCGCCACTTGCGCTTCTTCGTCGGCACCGACGGCAGCGGCACCCGCGGCAGCGAGCACGTCGTCCACATCCAGAACCATGACCAGGTGGGCAACCGGCTGCTGAGCGACCGGATGATCGTCGCCCACGGCCGCGACAAAGCGCTGCTCGCCATCGCCACCATCATGGCCAGTCCCTACGTGCCGATGCTCTTCATGGGCGAGGAATACGGCGAGCAGGCGCCGTTTCCGTTCTTCGAGCACTTCTCCGATCCGGTCGTGATCGACGGCGCGCGCGAGGGCCGCAAGGCGCACCTGAGCTGCGAGGGCACCGAGCCCCCGGACCCGCACGCGGCGGAGACCTTCGATGCTTCGAAGCTGCGCTGGGAACTGCTCGAGACCCCCGACGGGCAGGCGATCCTCGACTACTACCGGCGCCTGATCGCCCTCAAGCGCAGCGGCGCGCTCGGCCCGCGCGAACGGTCGCGGCTGCGGATCGCCGCGGACCCGGCGACCGAGCTGATCCGGATCGAGACCGACGCCACGCTCACGGTGCTGAACTTCTCCGGCCGGCGCCAGCCGCTCGGGGCGGCGCCCGAAGGCCCGCCTGGACTGTGTTCATCGCGGTCGTCCGAGCCGGGTTGGATCGAAGCGGATGCCGCCATGATCTTCCTCCGACGTCCCTTACCTGTCCCCGATTAGTGCAGTGCAGCAAATTTGATATAATTGCTGCATTGCAATAGCCAGAAGGTATGGAAATGGACGTTCGCACCCAGACGTTTCAACCCGGGCACCCTTTCGGCCAATGGTTTCAGCCCGCCGAATTGGCCGCGGCACTGTGGCACGTCGCCTCGGCCGTCGTCCTGGCACCGGTTCGAGCGCTGCGCTGGATCGACAACCGGCTCGCCGAGATGGAGCGCAACGCCGACGAGGCTTATCTGGCCGGGTCGGCGGACGCGGCTGACCTGGAGGCGCGGATGCGCCAGCTCGACCGGCGCCGCGACCCGCTTTTCAGGCGCGACTAACCCCCTACCCGCCGCGGGCCGCGGTCGTCTTACGGCAGCGGCCTGCCGTCGGGATAGGCTGGCAGGCTCAGCCGCTCGATCGGCGCCCGGCCGTAGGCGGCACTGATGGCCGCCAGCTCCCTTGCATGCTGAGGACCGACGTCGCTCCAGTCGAAGCGCCAGGTCCAGCACGAGGATTGCGACGGCGTGTTCATCCGGTGCGTGCCGTCCATCCCGAGCACGTCTTGCATCTGGAACACCGCAAGCCGCGCCACCGACGCGCTGACCGCCCGGATCATCTTCCAGTGGACATCGCTGCCGCGGTCGTCCAGCCCCAGGTAGGCGCTCGCAAACGCACGCTCGCGCGGCGTCGCCGACTGCCACCAGCCGACCACGGTGTCGTTGTCGTGCGTCCCCGTGTAGGCGCAGGCGTTGGGGAGGTAGTTGTGAGGCAGGAACTCGTGCGCGGCGTCCGCGCCGAAGCCGAACTGCAGGATCCTCATGCCCGGCAGCTCGAAGCGGTCGCGCAGCTCGACGACATCGTCGGTGATCACGCCGAGGTCCTCGGCGATCATCGGCAGCCGTCCCAACGCCCCCAGGATGGCATCGAACAGCGCGGCGCCGGGCCCCGGCTTCCAGCTGCCCTCGATGGCGGTGGGTGACGTCGCCGGGATCTGCCAGAAGCTTGCGAACCCGCGAAAGTGGTCGATCCGCACGAGATCGGCCAGATCGAGCTGGCGCCTGACGCGCGCGATCCACCAGCGGTAGCCATCGCGCGCGTTCGCTGGCCAGTCGTACAGCGTTCCGCCCCAGCGCTGGCCGGTCGGGCTGAAGAAGTCCGGCGGCACGCCGGCCACCGCGGTCGGGTTCCCGGCGCTGTCGAGCTGGAACAGATCGGGGCGGGCCCAGCAGTCCGCGGAGTGGTGGGCGACGTAGATCGGCAGGTCGCCGATGATCCTGACGCCCTTGGCGGCCGCGTGGCGCCGCACCACCTGCCACTGGCGGTCGAAACACCACTGGACGAACTCCCAGAAGCGTATCTGCTCGCGATATCGCTGCGATGCGCGCGCCATCGCGGCCGGGTCGCGCCGAGCGAGCCCGGGTTCCCAGTCCGGCCAGGGGCGAAAGCCGCCGCCGGCGCGCACGCCCTCGTCGATCGCCATGAAGAGCGCGTAGTCCGCCAGCCAGCTCTGCTGCGTGGCCCGCCAGGCGTCGAAGTCGGAGCGCTCGGGTGGCTGCGCGCGCGCCTGGAAGCCCGCGAACGCCGAGCGCAAGCTCTTCATCCTCAGTTCGGTGGTGCGCCCGAAGTCGACATGCCGGGTCGACGGGCCGGAGGGCACCGGATCCTGCAGCCATCCGCGCTCGATCAGCGGTTCCAGCGCGACCAGCGCCGGCGAGCCAGCGAACGCCGACACGCCGGAATACGGCGAGTTGCCGGGGCCGGCCGGGTTCAGGGGCAGGATCTGCCAGACGTCCTGGCCCGCGACCGCGAGCCAGTCGATGAAATGGAATGCCGCCGGGCCGAAATCGCCGCTGCCGTGCGGGCCGGGCAACGAGGTCGGATGAAGCAGGACGCCCGACATGCGTCGATCGAGGATGGCCATCACCGACCTCACTTCCTCGCGCAGGACGGTGGACGAGGTTCCGTCTTGCTCGCGACTACTTTATGAATTGTAGTATTCCTACGCCCGTCACCATGAAAAAAGGGCGCTGCGTTGCCGCAGCGCCCTGGTCTTCAGGGGTCAGCGTCGGGTGCTTACCACCAAGCTTCGACCTGGAAGCCGTAGCTGGTGCCGCTCGTGCCGCAGCCACTCCCTGACGCGCCGCAGGGTCCGTACGGCCCACTGACGCCTCCGGCGGTGCCGGCCGCTATCGCATTGTTATCCCACTTGTTGTAGTTGACATAGAAGCGAAGCTCTGGACGCGTCCAGAATCCGCGGCCGGCGACGAGCGTTGGCGCGACCGTGAACTTGTCGAGCTTTCTCGAGCCGGTGCCGGTGCCATCCTGTGGCTTGATGCTGTTATGACCGGCTTCAAACTGGATCTTGAAGTAGTCGTTCAGATGCCAGACCGGGCGGACACCGGCGAAGGTCCAGTCGAAGTTGTTCTTCATCTTGTACAGGCCGACCGCCGCCATGCCGGAGAATTCCGGCGACACCTGCCACTGCAACGTGTCCTGGATCGCGTGGTATCCGTCCTCCTTGGCGCCCGCTGCGTTGGTTTGTTCGGTGATGGCAGGGTATTCGAACGCCCAGGGCCCGTTCTGGGCCTTGTTGCCATAGGTCAGCGTCAACTTGTTGACGCCGCCCAGGACCGGCACCGACCACTCGCCAATCAGAACGTCGCCGCTCTGCTTGGGCGGCGAGGACACCTTCGTGTCCGCGGTCGAATGAACCAACCCCAGCTCCAGCGAACCGAGACCCACGTTGATTCCGGCCAGTCGGGCATCAAGAATGGTGCTCGCCTCGTTCGTCGGATTCCCGTTCGCGAACCCATTGGCGCGGAAAATCGCAAACGACGCGTTCATGTCGCCGCCGAGATTGATGTGCTCGATACCGGCGCCCGGATCCGACGTGTTCCAGTAGAAGAAGTCGTTGATGTGGATGTCGTGCCGCTGGTAGTACCGCTTGCCGATCCAGACGCTCGAACCAGCAGGAAGAAACGGCAGGTTCTTCGCCTCTCCCCAGTTCTGGCGCAAGGCGATGTGGCTCCCGTTGGCGGCCAGGTTCTCGAAATCCTGTTCGGCAGGGGCGAAATAGCCGAGCATCACGTGGTAGTCGAACTTGACGCCGTCCTTGCCGTCATACAGGTTGTGGTCGAACTGTATTTCGCCGTACGTGCCGCATTCATTGCCGAGACGGAAATTGCCGTTGCCCTGGACGCCGGGGAGCGTTACGCAAGTTTGCCCGCCATCCTTGTCTCCCCAGCCAATGCCGCTGCGGAAGTAGCCGTGGAACTCGAGTGCCTGCGCACAACCCGCCGCCAAGCCGAAGCCCAGCAGCGCGGCCACGGTCGGCGCTAGTTTGAGTCGCTTTGCTTTCACGGTGTCTCCTTCATAAGAAAAACGGTCCTCTGAGCGAGGGCCGACCCTGGAACCCGCACAGCAGCGCGTGCGCTGCACGGCATCTCGCGCCGCAACCGGAGCCGAGTGAACGGAAGGTGCTCAACGCACCGTGTCGGTCTCCTCCACCTGCCCCGCGGATCTGGCCGAGGGCACTTTCGTTATCAGTCGCGCTGGCCGATCAGATTGAATCGAGCCGCAGGACGTGCTGAAATGTAGCAAAACTACTAGGGGCTAAGCAGGAAGCCCCGCGATCATGGAGGCGCCAAACGGGTCTGGCCGGGCAGGTTCATGCGCGGTTGCCCGTGCGTAACGCATTGTTTCAAATGCGTTTTGACCGTGGCACATCCCACGTGCGCCGAAACGATCACCGTAAAGCGCTGTTGTATTGATACTACAATGTGCCATGCGCAATGTACGCACTCGATGCTTCGGCGGCGTTCGATGAGAATCGCAACCCGCTCCGCGAAATGCCCAGCGACTTCGAACCGCGGCTGATCGCCGACATCGGAGTGACCTACGCCCGCTTCGTGCTCGAGCGCGAGCCTGGCGTGTTCAGCAGCGCCAAGGCGCTTCTGTGTGTGGACTACCCGGACTTCCTCTCGGCGCTGCGCGAATACCTGAAGGTCGACGGCGCGCGCGAAGTCCGTCACGGCGCGATCGCCATCGCCAATCCGGTCGCGGGCGACCTGGTGCAGATGACGAACTACCCGTGGCGCTTCTCCATCGAGGAGACGCGCCGCGCGGTCGGCTTCGAGACGCTGCTGGTCGTCAACGATTTCACGGCGCTGGCGATGGGACTGCCCTATCTCACGCCGTCGCAATACCGCCAGGTCGGCGGCGGCACGCCGCGCGACCGCAGCGTGATCGGCATCGTCGGCGCCGGTTCCGGCCTCGGCGTGTCGGGGCTGATCCCGGTCGACGACGGCTGGGTTTCGCTTGCCAGCGAGGGCGGGCACGTCGACTTCTCGCCGGCCAACGAGCGCGAATCGATGATCCTCGACTTCGCCCGCCGCCAGCTGGTCCACGTCTCGGCCGAGCGCCTGATCTCGGCGCTCGGCCTGGAGCTGATCTACGCGGCACTGGGCACGCAACGCGGCGCCGAGCCGCTGCATCTGGACGCGCGCGAGATCGCGCGGCGCGGGCTGGCCGCGGAATCGGATCTCTGTGTCGAGGCGCTGGAAACCTTCTGCGAAATGATCGGCACCGTGGCCTCCAACGTCGCGATCACGCTGGGCGCATTCGGCGGCATGTACATCGCCGGCGGCATCGTGCCCAGGCTCGGCACCTATTTCGACCGCTCGGGGTTCCGTGCCCGCTTCGAGTCCAAGGGGCGCCTGAGCGGTTACGCGGCGCAGATCCCGACCTTCGTGATCACGGCCGACACGCCGACCTTTACCGGCACCTCGGCGATCCTGAGCGCGCAGCTGAAGAAGCGCGGCACCGGTCCGACGCTGCTCGAGCGCGTGCGCCGAGCGCGCAATGCCCTGTCGCGCGCCGAGCGGCGTGTCGCCGATTTCGTGCTCGCGCAGCCGCGCAGGGCCTTGAACGATCCGATCATGGATATCGCGCGCGAGGCCGCGGTCAGCCAGCCGACCGTGGTGCGCTTCTGCCGCTCGCTGGGTTGCGAGGGCCTGTCGGATTTCAAGCTGAAGCTCGCCTCCGGGCTTTCAGGAACGATCCCGGTGTCGCACACGCTGGTGCGGCGGACCGACTCGGCGCTCGAGGTTGGCGCCAAGGTGCTCGACAACACGGCCTCGGCGTTGCTCGAGGCGCGCGACCAGCTCAACAGCGAAGCGGTCGGGCGCGCGATCGAGTCGTGCCTGCGCGCTCGGCGCGTCGAGTTCTACGCGTCGGGCAACTTCAGCGTGGTGGCGCTCGACGCGCAGTACAAGCTGCTGCGGCTGGGCGTGCCCGCCTGCGCCTATACCGAGACCCACCTGCAGGAACTGGCCGCCGGCGCGCTTGGCGAGGGCGACGTCATCGTCGCCATCTGCGGCTCCGACCGCAGCGCGGATCTGCTCAAGGCGGTCAAGATCGGCAAGGCGCGCGGCGCCACTGTGATCAGCATCGCTCCGACCCACGCCCCGCTCGGCAAGCGCGCCGACATCGCGATCGCGGTCGATCATCCGGAGGACGTCTCGACGCAGATCCCGATGATCAGCCGCGTGCTCTACCTGGCGCTGATCGACATCCTCGCGGTCGGCATCGCGATGCGCACGCGCGGGGGCAGGGCGGCGCTGCGCCTACTCGACAGGGCCGAGGACACCCATCCGGGCGCCGCCGACGAGCACGCAACCGAACTGGCGCGCGCCACGGCGCACGGCATCTGACCTATCCCCTCTCCCTTGATCCCCTCTCCCGCTTGCGGGAGAGGGCTAGGGTGAGGGTGCAAAGCGGAGCTCCGGCGCGCCCCCTCACCCCCGGCCCCTCTCCCGCAAGCGGGAGAGGGGGGATTCACGCCTCGATCGCGCAGCTTCGAAATCCGGCGAAGATATCGTTGCGCTCGGGCGTGAAGAAGTTGCGGTAGCGCGGACTGTGCAGGCGCGGGTGCGTGGCGAACGATGCGCCGCGCAG
>CAZEIW010000138.1:0-25117 GCA_964512305.1 uncultured Burkholderiaceae bacterium
CTGTATGGCAAGTAGCCGTAATGCACGCGACCATCGTGCGTCGCGGGCCCGCGAGAAGCAAGACCACGACTGGCAGCCCTACTCCGCGCCTGCGGCGCTACGCAGGGCTTTCTGCTTCGCGTTTGTCAGGGCTCGTTCTGCGTAGTGCGTCAGCGCGAAGCAGAAAGGCGGGGGTCGGAATCGAACCGGCGTACACGGATTTGCAGTCCGCTGCATGGCCACTCTGCCACCCCGCCATGCACTCGCGCCCGGCCGTCGCCACTGCGCGGGCGCCGGACGGGCAAAGCCAGCCACAAAAAAGGGAAGCCCAGTATTGGCTTCCCCGCCTGAAATCTGGAGCGGGAAACGAGTCTCGAACTCGCGACCTCAACCTTGGCAAGGTTGCGCTCTACCAACTGAGCTATTCCCGCGGTCGGACCGGAAATTATAGCCGGTGCCGCCCGCGTGTCAAAAGCCGCCGCCCTACTCGCGCCCCACCATGTGCGGCCACGCGAGCTTCAGGTACAGCAGCATCGAGTAGATCGTCAGCACCGCGGCGACGTAGATCAGCACGGTGCCGAGCATCCGGACGTCGATCACGCCGAACAGCGGGTCGTGGAACAGCAGCACCGGGATCGCGATCATCTGCACGATGGTCTTGACCTTGCCGAGCGAGCTGACCGCGACGCTGTGCGACGCGCCGATTTGCGCCATCCACTCGCGCAGCGCCGAGACCGCGATCTCGCGGCCGATGATCACCAGCGCCACCAGCGCGTCGACGCGGTTTAGCTGCAGCAGCACCACCAGCGCCGCGCACACCATCAGCTTGTCGGCCACCGGATCGAGGAACGCGCCGAGCCGGCTGGTCTGGCCGTACTTGCGGGCGAGGTAGCCGTCGAAGGCATCGGTGATCGCGGCCACGGTGAACAGCGCGCACGCGGTCACGTTCTTCCACGACGGCGCCATCCACGCGTCGGGGACGTAGAACACGCCGACCACGAGCGGGACCATCGCGATCCGCGCCCAGGTCAGCAGCATCGGCAGGCTCAGGCTATTCGGCATGGTCGGGCGGGGCGGCAGGCGGCGCCATGCCGTGCAGTCGAGCGTAGATACGTTCGGCAAGCTTACGCGAGATGCCTTGCACCTGCGCGATGTCCTCGATCGACGCCGCCATCAGCCCGCGCATGCCGCCGAACCGAGTCAGCAGCCTCTGGCGCCGGCGCGGTCCGATCGACTCGAGGTCCTCCAGCTGCGAAACGTTGCGCGTGCGGGCGCGCCGCGCGCGCATCCCGGTGATCGCGAACCGGTGCGCCTCGTCGCGGATCTGGGCGATCAGCATCAGGGCCTGCGACTCGCGCCCGAGCACCAGCGGGGGGCGGCCGTCGGCGAACACCAGTTCCTCCAGCCCGACCTTGCGCTCCGGCCCTTTGGCCACGCCGACCAGCAGTCCCGGGTCCAGTCCGAACTCGGCGAACACCTGGCGCGCAACCTCGACCTGCCCGGCGCCGCCGTCGATCAGCACCAGCCCGGGCGGCGTGCCCTCGCCTCTCGCCACCGCCGCATAGCGCCGCGTCAGGACCTGCCGCATCGCCGCGTAGTCGTCGCCCGGCGCGACATCCTCGATGTTGAAGCGCCGGTACTGGGCGCTGCGCATGGCGTGCTGCTGGTAGACCACGCAAGAGGCCTGCGTCGCCTCGCCCATCGTGTGGCTGACGTCGAAGCATTCGATCCGCAGCGCCGCCGGGTCGTCGACCTCGAGGCCGAGCGTCTCGATCAGCGCGCGCGTGCGCGCCTGCTGCGAGCCCTGCTCCGCCAGCCGCCGGCCCAGCGCGAGCCTGGCGTTGGACTCGGCCATCTCGAGCCAGCGCCGGCGCTGCGCCTTGATGCCGGCGTCGCCCGGTACCAGGATCTGCACCGCCTCGCCCGCGGTCGCAAGAGCGGCGCGCAGCTCGTCGGCCTCCGCGTCGGCGTTGACGATCAGCAGCGGCGGGCATGCGTGGTCGACGTAATGCTGCGAGACGAACGCCTCGATCAGGTCCGTCGGCGTGGCCAGGGCTTCCGGGCCGCCCGCGCTTGCGACCGGCCGGTCCGGAAAGTACGCCTTATCGCCCAGGTGGCGGCCGCCGCGCACCATCGCCAGGTTGACGCAGGCGTGGCCGCCCTCGATCGCCGCCGCGATCACGTCGGCGTCGGCGTCGCCGCCCGCGCCCTCGATCGACTGCTGGTGCAGCACGCGCGCCAGCGCCGCGAGCTGGTCGCGGATCGCCGCCGCCTGCTCGAACTTCAGCGCGGCCGATGCCTCCGCCATGCGGGCCTCGAGCTCGGCGGTGACCTCGGTCGTCGCGCCGCGCAGGAAGCGCAGCGCCCGGTCGACCTCCTGCGCATAGGTGCCCGTGTCGACCAGCCCCACGCAGGGCGCGCTGCAGCAGTGGATCTGGTGCAGCAGGCAGGGTCGCGATCGGTGCGCGAACACGCTGTCCTCGCAGGTGCGCAGCAGGAACACTTTCTGCAGCACCTGGATGCTGTCCTTGACCGCCCAGGCGTTCGGGAACGGCCCGAAATAGCGCGCCCGCCGATCGGTCGCGCCGCGGTAGTAGGCGATGCGCGGGAATGGGTGGTCGCTGAACTTCAGGTAGGGATACGACTTGTCGTCGCGGAACAGCACGTTGTAGCGCGGTGCGAGCGTCTTGATCAGGTTGTTCTCGAGCAGCAGCGCCTCGGCTTCCGAGCGCGTGACCGTGGTCTCGATGGCGGCGACTCGCGCCAGCATGTGCGCGGTGCGCGGTCCGACCATGCGGCCGAAGTACGACCCGACCCGCTTCTTGAGGTCACCCGCCTTGCCGACGTACAGCACGCCACCGTCCGCCCCGAGCATCCGGTAGACGCCCGGCAGGTGGGGCAGCCGCTCGACGACTGTCTTCGGGTCGAACGGCTCGGCGACGGGCGCGTCAGGGTCGGCCATGCGGCGGGGGGGCGGGATGAACGGCGGTCGGTGCGGCTTCGAAGGCAGCCGAGGAACCGGGGCCGGGGCCGGCCGCCGGCCCCGGCCCGCATATAATGACGGGCTTTTCGCAGGCGGCTGCGCATCCGATTCTACGGTGATGCGCGAACCGGCCCCCCGGCGGCCGGTGGCTCTCGGGCGGGCCGTGCCCGCGGGCGGCAAGCCGCGCCGGCCGCACCGACACCTTTTGCTGGAAATCCGATGGCCAAGATCCTCGCGACCGAAATCCGAGTCGGCAACCTGCTCGAATGGGACAAGCGCTTGTGGCGCGTGCTGAAGTCCTACCACGTCCACGTGGGGGGCCGCGGCGGCGCCTACATGCAGATCGAGATCAAGGACATCGAGTCCGGCCAGAAGCGCAACGAGCGGCTGTCGACCGACGAGAAGATCGAGCGTCCCTACATCGATTCGCGCACGATGACGTACTCGTACCAGGACGGCGACAGCTACGTCTTCATGGACAACGAGACCTACGAGCAGCTGGCGCTGTCGTCCGATTACCTCGAAGGACAGTCCGGCTACCTGCTGCCCAACACCGAGGTTCAGATCAACTTCCACAACGGCCGCACGATCGGCATCCAGCTGCCGACCAGCGTCGTGCTCGAGGTGACCGAGACCGAGCCCGGCATCAGGAACGCGACCGCAACCAACTCGTTCAAGCCGGCCACGGTCGAGACGGGAATCATCGTCCAGGTCCCGGCGTTCGTGAGCTCGGGCGACAAGATCCGCGTCAATACCGACGACGGCAGCTACATCGAGCGCGCCTGAGGCTCGAGCGCCTCCAGCCCCTCCCGCAGGTCGCGCAGCGCCGCCTGGTACAGCTCGGACGCCTGCAGCTGCTGCATCGGCGGCGCCGTGCCGCGCGGCTCGAGCCTCGCGCGGCGCTGCTCGAACGCCGGTGCCGGGTTCCAGCGCAGGCCTGCCAGGACCTCGTCGGCCGCCGCGGCATCGTTGCACACAAGGACGAAGTCGCAGCCGGCCCCGAGCGCCGTCTGCGCGCGCCCGACCATGCCGCCCGCCGCGTGCGCCCCGCGCATCGACAGGTCGTCGCTGAGCACGGCGCCGGCGAAGCCCAGGCGGCGGCGAAGGATGTCGCCGATCCAGCGCGCCGAAAACCCGGCCGGCAGCGAATCGACTGCCGGATACACGACGTGCGCGAGCATCACGGCGGCGGCAGCGATGCCCAGCCACCGATATGGCGCGGCGTCATCGCGCAGGATCTCCTCCAGCGGCCGCTCGTCGACCGGCAGCTCGTGGTGCGAGTCCGCGAGCGCCCATCCATGTCCCGGAAAATGCTTGCCGCAGTTCGACATCCCGGCCAGTCCCAGCCCATGGGTGACCTGCCCGCCGAGCAGCGCCACGACCCGGGGGTCGGCATGCAGCGCGCGGTCGCCGATCACGGCGCTGCGCCCCCAGTTCAGATCCAGCACCGGCGCGAAGGTCAGGTCGACCCCGTGCGCGCGCAACTCGGCTCCCATCAGGTAGCCCGCCGCGCGCGCGGCCCGGCACGCCAGCAGCACGTCGCGGTCCCACATCCGGCCGAGCGCGGCCATCGCAGGAATCGCAGTGAAGCCGCGGCGGAAACGCTGCACGCGGCCGCCCTCGTGATCGACCGCGACAAGCAAGGGCGGATCGCGCAGCGCATGGATCTCGCCGGTCAGCTCGAGCAGCTGGGCCGCTGAATCGAAATTGCGCGAGAACAGGATCACCATCCCGACCAGCGGATGCGACAGCCGCTCCCGCTCGCGGTCGTCGAGGCGGGTGCCCGCGATGTCGATGACGACCGGGCCGGGTGTCATGGCCGTCATGAGGACTGCGTCGGGCCGCTATGCCCTGTGCCGACGTGGATCCCCGGGACAAGCCCGGGGATGACGCCCGCAACGGCGCCGGTGATTGCACGGGTCATGGCCGGGCCCCGTCCCGGCCATCCGTAAGCCTGCCCCCGGGCTTGACCCGGGGGTCGGAGCATCGCACGGCGCTGGTTCAGACACCGTGCCGCTCCCCGGCCCCGTCTGCAATCACCTCTGCCACCGCATGCGCGATCGCCAGTGTGTCGAGATCCGACACAGTCACGTGCAAACGCAGCCGGTGCCGCGCAACGAACGCCGACAATTCCCCGCTCGTGACGACCTCGGGCCGGCCCGACGGAGCGTTGACGATCTGTGCCGCGCGCCAGGTCATCGGCATCCGCATGCCGAGCCCCAGCGCCTTCGAGATCGCCTCCTTGGCGGCGAAGCGCGTGGCGAGGTAGGTCATGCCCCGCTGCGGCGAGCGGCGCGTGCGTGCCGCATAGGTCGCGAGTTCGCGCGGGCCGAGGATCCGCTGCGCGAAGCGCTCGCCATGGCGCTCGAACGCGGCACGGATGCGCGCGAGCTCGACCACGTCGGCCCCGATCCCGAAGATCATGGGCGTGCGATCAGCGCCCGGGCGCGCCGGCGCGCCGGATCTCGGCCAGGAAGAGGCGCACCGCCTGCGCCAGCCCGAACTCGATCGCATCGGCGATCAGCGCGTGGCCGATCGAGACCTCGCTGACGCCCGGCACCGCGCTCAGGAAGTCGGCCAGGTTGGCGCGGTTCAGATCGTGCCCGGCATTGACCTCCAGCCCGGCGCGCAGCGCCGCCTCGGCGGCGGCGCGATAGCGCTGCAGGCTCTGCGGCTGTGCGGCCGTCGCGTGGGCGCGCGCGTAAGGCTCGGTATAGAGCTCGACGCGGTCGGCACCCAGCGCGCGCGCACGTGCCATCGCCTCAGGGACCGGGTCCATGAACAGGCTCACGCGCACGCCGAGCGCGCGCGCTTCGGCGATGATGGGCCGCAGCCGCTCGCCGTCCACCCCGAGGTCCCACCCGTGGTCGGAGGTTGCCGCGCCGACGTCGTCCGGCACGAACGTGCACTGCTGCGGCCGCACCGAACGCACGTGATCCATCAGCTGGTGCAGCGGATTGCCTTCCAGGTTGTATTCGACCGCCGGCCAGCGCCGCAGCAGCCGCGCGAGCTCGCCGACGTCGCCGGCCCGGATATGCCGCTGGTCCGGGCGCGGATGCACGGTGATGCCCTCGGCACCGGCCTCCAGCGCCAGCGTCGCCGAGTGAAGCAGGTTCGGGACGTCTAGAGGGCGTGAATTGCGCAGCAGGGCCACGCGGTTCAGGTTGACGCTGAGCTTGGTCATCGGGTGTGGAAGCGGTCAGGCCGCCGCGGCGCGCGGCCCGGATTCGAATCGTCGCGTCACAGCTGCCGCAGATCCATCAGGATACGGCGCGTGTTCAAGGGCTTGCCGTTCAGATGGTAGCCGATCAGGTGGCGCAGCAGCCCGCGCGCCTCGGCGCAGCACTGCGGGTCGGAGAAATCGCGCCGCGCGAGCGCCAGCACGGTGCTGCCGCGCACGGTGAGCTCGGCGCCGGGGCTGGCGGCGCCCCTGTCCTGCCATGCCGCCGCGGCGCGCTCCAGCCCCTGCTCACGGGTGACGCGGTACCAAGCGCCGGGATCGACCTGCGTCCCGTCGCCGGCGACGTCGAATGCAGGCGCATAGCCGATCTCGCGCAGCAGGTCGAGCTCGAAGGAACGCAGCGCGCCGTCGCGCTCCTCGCCTTCGAGCGACAGCGCGCGCAGGGTGCGCGCGTAGATCATGAACAGCGTCTCGTGCGGGTCGCCGCGCGCGAGCAGCCGCACGAGCAGCTCGTTCAGGTAGAACGCCGACAGCAGCTCGTCGCCGCGCAGCGGTGCGAGCCCGCCGAGCCACTCGGCGCGGGTCAGCGACTTGACCTCGGCGCGTCCGCTCCACGACAGCGCCAGCGGCGAAAACGGCACCAGCAGGCCGCGGAAGTGCGAGGTGGGCCGCTTGGCGCCGCGCGCCACCAGCGCGACGCGCCCGTAATCGCGCGTCAGCGTGTCGATGATGAGGCTCGTCTCGCGCCACGGGTAGGCATGCAGCACGAACCCGGGCTGCTGCTCGATCCGGGCCTCCGCACCGCGCGCTCGCGGCCGCGCCCCGCGCGGCACCGGCGAGAGGCTCGCCGCGGTCATCGGCCGGCCTTCGTCGCCGCCTCGTAGCCGAGGCGGTCGAGCGCGCGGGCGTCGTTGGTCCAACCCCGGCTGACGCGCACGTGGGTCTCGAGGAACACGGGTTTGCCAAGCAGCCGCTCGATCCCGACGCGCGCCAGGCGTCCGATCTCCTTGAGCTTCGAGCCGCCGGCGCCGATGACGATCGCCCGCTGCGTCTCGCGCTCGACCACGATTGCCGCCGTCACCACCGCGCGCCCTTCGGACTCCTGCCAGCCCTCGACCGCCACCGCCAGGCCGTATGGCAGCTCATCGCCCAGCAGGCGGAACGCCTGCTCGCGCAGCAGCTCGGCCGCAAGGAAGCGCACGCTGCGGTCGGTGATCTGGTCGGGGTCGAACAGCGGCATGCCCTCGGGCAGCAGCCCGCGCAGCACCCCGAGCAGGTCGTCGAGCTGCAGGGCGCGCGCCGCGCTCACCGGCACGATCGCCGCGAAAGCGAAGCGCCCGGACGCGGCCTCGATCAGCGGCAAAATGGCGTCCTTGCTGCGCACCGCGTCGGTCTTGTTGAGCGCCAGCACGACCCGGCCCGGCGACTCCGGGCCGGCTGGCCGCGGAAGGTACCGCAGCACGGCATCGTCGCCCTCCTGCCAGCCGTGGGCATCCGCCACCATGATGACGGCATCGACGCCGCTCAGCGCCACGCCGACATCGGCGTTCATGCGCCGGGTCAGCAGCGTCCGGTGGCGCTTCTGAAGGCCCGGCGTATCGACGAACACATATTGCGCGTCGGCGCGCGTCAGCACGCCCGACACGCGGTGGCGGGTCGTCTGCGGCTTGCTCGACGTGATCGAGACGTGCGTGCCGACGAGCGCGTTGAGCAGCGTCGACTTGCCGACGTTCGGGCGCCCGACGATCGCGATCAGCCCGGCACGGAAGCCCGGCGCCGGCGGCGTCGCGGGCGCGTCTGCAGGCACTAGGACTGCGGGGCCGGCTCGACCGGCGCGTCGGCGTGGTCGGCCTCCGCCGGGGCCTCGGCCCGATCGCTCTCGACGGCCGTTTTCGCGACCGGCGGCGCCGGATCGGCGGCGGACGCCACCGAACCCGCCTCCGCCGGCGGGGCAGCCTTGCCGGCTGTCTTGGCGGTGATGGGCCCGGCTGCGGCGTCGGCCGCTTCGGGGGCCGCCGCTGCGGCGGCGATCTTGCGCTTGGCCTTGCGCAGCGCCTGCGCGACCGCGAGCGCGGCTTCGAGCGCCTGCTTGGCCGCCGACTGCTCGGCACCGCGGCGGCTTCGCCCGCTGCCGCGGACGCTGACCTCGAGCTTCGGGATCGCGCACTCGACCTCGAACTCCTGGTTGTGCGCGGCGCCGCGGGTCTCGACGACCGTATAGACGGGCAGCGGCAGGCGCTTGGCCTGCAGGTACTCCTGCAGCAGCGTCTTGCTGTCCTTGCCCAGCGTCTTGGGGTCGACCGACTTGAGCACCGGCTCGAACAGCCGGCCGATCACCTCGCGTGCGCCGTCGAAGCCGCCATCGACGAAAACGGCGCCGAAGATCGCCTCGATCGTGTCGGCGAGGATGGACGGGCGGCGGAACCCACCGCTCTTCATCTCGCCCTCGCCCAGCCGCAGGAATTCGCTCAGCTCGAGGCGCTCGGCGATCTCCGACAGCGACTGCTGCTTGACCAGATTGGCGCGAAGGCGCGACAGATCGCCTTCGTCGAGGCGCGCGTACTTCTGGAACAGCAGCTGCGCGATCACGCAGTTGAGCACCGAATCGCCCAGGAACTCGAGCCGTTCGTTGTGGACCGATCCGTGTGATCGATGCGTGACCGCCTGCTGCAGCAACTCGCCGTTGCTGAACTTGTACTGGAGACGCTGCTCAAGTGCCGCTAAATCCATGTTGCCCAGACCTCGGCCGGCTTCTCATGGAGGCGCGGCCCGGGCCGCCCGATCGCGGGTGGAGCCCGAAAAGTCGATCACCAGACGAACGTTGTCGAGGATCGGGACCGAGTACGAATACGCGTAGGTGATCACGACCCGGTCGCCGTCCTTGGTAATGTCCAGGTCCTTGCTCGAGATCGACTTGATGTCGTCGATGGTCGCGTAGCGGTCGAAGGCGCCCCGGATATCGCGCACGGTGGTGCCCTCGCCGCCGATTTTTTGCACCGCACGCTCGATGGCCAGGTACTCCGCGATCGCCGGCACCACCTTGAAGCCGATCATCAGCAGCAGGACGGCGATAAGGCCTACGAAGATCAGGCTGACAAGGCTCAGACCGCGCTGGCGCTTGCGGGGTTTCATGCCCGGCCTCGCGCGGGACGCGGGATCAGTGGAACGGTCCGATGCGGCTGACATTGCCGAAATTCATCCATATGAAAAAGGCCCGCCCGACGACGTTCCGATCCGGCACGAAGCCCCAAAAACGGCTGTCCTCGCTGTTGTCCCGATTGTCGCCCATCACGAAGTAGCTTTCGGGCGGCACCGTGCAGCGCACACCGCCGCCACTGTAGACGCATGCGCCGGGGTTCGTATGTTGCATTGCAGCATGAATCTGGGCCCCGTCGCCGTCCATGAAGATCACCTTGTGGTCGACCTGCCCAAGGTGTTCGGTGTACTGCGCATAGGTCTGGACTCGCGACGGGTCGTAGTAGCGTTCGGCCGGCTTCAACGGCACTTCCCGGCCGTTGACCACCAGCCGGTGGTCCGAGTATTCCACAGTGTCCCCCGGCAACCCGACCACGCGCTTGATGTAGTCCTGGCTGGGCTCGTGCGGATACCGGAACACGATGACGTCGCCGCGCTGCGGGTGCCCGAGTTCGACCAGGGTCCGGTTCAGGATCGGCAGCCGGATCCCGTACTGGTACTTGTTCACCAGGATCAAGTCGCCGATCTGCAGGGTCGGGATCATCGAACCCGACGGGATCCTGAACGGCTCGAACAGGAACGACCGCAGTACGAACACGAGGGTGATGACCGGAAAGAAGCCCGCGGTGTATTCCACCCACCACGGTCGGTGCGACACCCGCTCCTCCAGCGCCGCGCGCTCCTTCGCAACCGCTTCGGGGTTGGCCTCCTGGGCGGCCTTGTTGCGGCGGTCGAACTCCAGCAGCGCGCGCACCACGTGTTCCCGCCGGCGCGGCGCGAACGTCAGCGCCTCGGCGGCGTAGTAGATGCCGCTCACGACGGTGCAGATGAACAGGAACAGCGCGAAATCGGTCGGCACCTGCCCGCCGAACATTGCCAGCACGTAGGCGCCCAGCGCGCCGAGAACGACCGCCGTCAGCGCGCTCATACCGAGCCCTGGCAGCCGAAGGCTGCCACCAATACCTCCCCTCTCCCCGGACACGGGGAGAGGGGCGGGGGTGAGGGGAGTACCCGAGGGAAGCTTTTCACTTGTCCTCCACCTGAAGGATCGCCAGGAAGGCTTCCTGCGGGATCTCGACGCTGCCGACCTGTTTCATTCGCTTCTTGCCCGCCTTCTGCTTCTCGAGGAGCTTGCGCTTGCGCGTGATGTCGCCGCCGTAGCACTTCGCGAGCACGTTCTTGCGCAACGCCTTGACGTTCTCGCGCGCGATCACGTTGGCGCCGATCGCCGCCTGGATCGCCACGTCGAACATCTGGCGCGGGATCAGCTCGCGCATCTTCGACGCCAGCTCGCGCCCGCGGCTGGCCGAGTTGGAGCGGTGGACGATGACCGAGAGGGCATCGACGCGCTCGCCGTTGATCAGCATGTCGACCTTGACGACGTCGGCGGCGCGGTACTCGCTGAACTCGTAGTCCATCGACGCGTAGCCGCGCGAGACCGATTTCAGCCGGTCGAAGAAATCGAGCACGATCTCGGCCAGCGGCAGGTCGTAGGTCAGATGCACGTGGCGGCTGTGGTAGGCCATGTTGGTCTGCACGCCGCGCTTGCCCGTGCACAGCGTCATCACGGCCCCGACGTACTCCTGCGGCACGAAGATGGTGACCGACACGATGGGCTCGCGGATCTGCTCGATCTTGGCCGGCTCGGGCATCTTGGACGGATTCTCGACCGCGATGACGCGGCCGTCGCGCAGCAGGACCTCGTACACGACCGAGGGCGCGGTCGTGATCAGATCCATGTCGTATTCGCGCTCCAGGCGCTCCTGCACGATGTCCATGTGCAGCAGCCCGAGGAAGCCGCAGCGGAATCCGAACCCGAGAGCCTGCGACACCTCGGGCTCGAAGTGCAGCGACGCGTCGTTGAGCTGCAGCTTGGTCAGCGCGTCGCGCAGCGCCTCGTACTGGTTGGCCTCGACCGGGAACAGCCCGGCGAAGACCTGCGACTTGACCTCCTTGAAGCCCGGCAGCGGGTGGGCCGCCGCCCGCTGCGCATGGGTCAGCGTGTCGCCGACGCGCGCATCGCGCAGATCGCGGACGCCGGCGATCACGAAGCCGACCTCGCCGGCGCGCAGCTCCGGCCGCGGCTCGGCCTTGGGCGTGAAGACGCCGACCTGCTCGCACCAGTGGGTGGCGCCGGTGGCCATCAGCAGCACCTTGTCCTTGGGCCGCAGCGTGCCGTTGACCATGCGCACCAGCATCACGACGCCGACGTAGTTGTCGAACCAGGAGTCGATCAGCAGCGCCTGCAGCGGCGCCTCCGGGTCGCCCTTGGGCGGCGGCACGCGCTCGATGACGCGCTCCAGGATCTCGTCGACGCCCATGCCCGTCTTGGCGCTCGCCATGATCGCGTCGTGCGCGTCGATGCCGATCACATCCTCGATCTCGGCGCGGGCCTGCTCGGGATCGGCCTGCGGCAGGTCCATCTTGTTGAGCACCGGCAGCACCTCGACGCCGAGTTCGATCGCGGTGTAGCAATTTGCGACGGTCTGCGCCTCGACGCCCTGCGACGCATCGACCACCAGCAGCGCGCCTTCGCAGGCCGACAGCGACCGGCTGACCTCGTACGAAAAGTCGACGTGACCCGGGGTGTCGATCAGGTTCAGGTTGTAGCGCCGGCCGTCGCGGGCCTCATAGTTGAGCGCCGCGGTCTGCGCCTTGATCGTGATGCCGCGCTCCCGCTCCAGCTCCATCGAGTCGAGCACCTGCTCGCGGATCTCGCGCTCGGCCAGCCCGCCGCAGCGCTGGATCAGGCGGTCCGCGAGCGTCGACTTGCCGTGGTCTATGTGCGCGATGATGGAGAAGTTTCTGATGTGCTGCATCTGGGTGCGGGCTGGGCGGTCGCGCCCTCCGGATCGTGCATCGCCGCCGTGCCGGGCCGGCACGCCCCCGCAGGGGCCCCCGGCGTCGACGGGCGGCTGCCGGCGGACCCTGCGTGCCCGGATGGACGGTCCATCCCGGGCGATGCCGAACCGCCTTCAGCGACGCCGCAAAACCGCGGAGTTTACCGTGTCGACCCCGGCGACCCCCAGGGCGGGGAGCCGCCTGCCGCTGGACCGCTCGGACCCTGTCGTTGGAGGTCGGACGGCGGTGCCGGGGCACGGCCGGCGCCGCGCCCCGCCGGTGCAGGTCAGTTGTCGCCGGGGCGCAACACGAAGAACCGGCTTTGCTCGCCGCGGCGCACGAGCAGGGGCACCGCCTTTGCCGGATCGAGCTTGGCCACCAACTCCTTGAAGTGGCGGGCGTTCTTGATCTCGATGTTGTTGATCGAAATGATCACGTCGCCGTTCGCCAGTCCGGCGCGGCCGGCCGCGCCCTCCGCGCTTTCGATCGACACGCCGCCCTTGAGCCGCAACTCCTTCAGCTGGTCGGCGCTGAGGTCGGAGACGACCAGCCCGAGCACGTCGGCGGCCGCCGCGCCCCCGCCCGGGCGCTCGGCGCGGCCGATCTTCGTCTGATCGGACTGCATCTCTCCCACCGAAAGCTGCAGGTCGTGCGCGCCGCCGTTGCGCCAGACCGTGGCGCCGACGCGCGTGCCCGGCTTGGTCGCCGCGACCATCCGCCGCAGGTCGGCCGAGCTGTCCACCGGCTTGCCGTCGTAGCGGATGATGACGTCGCCGGCCTGCACGCCGCCCTTGTCGGCCGGCCCGTCGGTCTCGACGCTCGACACCAGGGCGCCGGCCGCCTTCGACAGCCCGATCGCGTCGGCCACGTCGCGCGGGACGTCTCCAATGAGCACCCCGATTTTGCCGCGCACGACCTTGCCCTGCGTGCGCAGCAGGTCGGCGATGCGCATCGCCTCGTCGATCGGGATCGCGAACGAGATGCCCGCGTAGGCGCCCGAGGTCGTGAAGATCTGCGAGTTGATGCCCACCACCTCGCCGCGCATGCTGATCAGCGGCCCGCCGGAATTGCCGGGATTGACGGCGGCGTCGGTCTGGATGAACGGCAGCAGCTCGCCGGTCTCCCGTCCCTTGGCGCTGACGATGCCCGCCGTCACCGTGTTCTGCAGGCCGAACGGCGAGCCGATCGCGATCACCCATTCCCCGACTCGAAGGCGCGCCGGATCGCCGATCTTCAGCGACGGCAGGCCGCTGCCGCCGTCGATCTTGACCAGCGCCACATCGGTCCGCTGGTCGGAGCCGACCAGCTTGCCCTTGAACTCGCGCTTGTCGGACAGGGTCACGGTGATCTCGTCCGCGCCGTCGACCACGTGATGATTGGTCAGCACGTAGCCGTCGGCCGAGATCAGGAATCCCGATCCCTGGCCGCGCGGCATTTCGCGGTCCGGGCGCGGCGTCCGCGGCATCGGACCCTGGCGCGGTCCCGGCCCCGGCTGCGGCATGAAGCGATGGAAGAAGTCGTACAGCGGATCGTTCTCGTCGGCCTCGGGACCCGCCTGGCCGGGCGCACTGACCCGCGCCGCGGTGCGGATGTTGACGACCGCGGGCGCGGTGCGCTCGACCAGGTCGGCGAAATCGGTCGGCGCCGACGGTTGAGCGCCGGCCACGCGCATCGTCGCCACGACCAGCGCCGCTGCCAGGCCTGCCGTCAGGCCTGCCGCCGGGCTCGCTGTCGGCCCACGTGTCAGGAGTCTTCGCATGATTTCCTTCTGCTTTCCAAAGAAGACGGTCGACCGCGCGCCGCCGCAGCCGTTCCCGGCCCGCGGGCGCGCCGCCGATCGTTCGCGTTCGAATTCCGGTGTCCGATGCCGCCGACCCCGGGGCGACACCCCGGCGTCCGCGCCCATGCTAGCGGATATTCACCCCTCTACTTCGTCTGGTCGGACCGCACGACCGATTCGGCGATCGAGCGCGCCGTCAGCGGCGGAACTTCGCCCACCACCGTGACGCGGGCGTCGCCGACGCGGCGCGTGAAAGCGCTCATCGACCCGCGGCGCTGCGACTCTTCGGGCTCCGCGAGCGGCGGCGCACCCGGCTCGATGAACACCGAAACCGTGGCCAATCCATCGGAGTAGACCGCCTGCAGCGTCGGATGTTCGCCGGTGTCGCGGCTGCCGATCAGCTTGTTGCGCACGACCTCGATCAACCGATGGAAGCCGCTGGGCGCCGTCACGCTCCAGCCCTGCTGCTTGAGCTCGATCTCCCTCGACGGCTGCCGGTCGACGCTCCAGCCCGCGGTCTGCCACGACGGCTTGAGCTGCGCCGGATCGATCGGTTCGCCGATCCGCACGTCGCTGAAGGCGATCTGATCGACCGTTTCGTTGCGCTCGTTCAGGGTCTGCACCCTGAGCAGCAGCCCGCTCGACGGCTCGACCCACAGCCGGTAGCCGTAGCGGTACCGGTCGCGTGGGACCAGCGTCAGCAGCTGGCAGGTGCTGCCCGCCACCCGGTCGAGACCGCCGCGGCGCAGTTCGTAGTGCTCGAGCAGCTCCGCGGGCCCCGTCTGCGCGAGCGCCGGGAAGCCGGGACGCGACGCACCGTGTTCGATCACGATGCGGTGCAGCCGCGGATACAGGCATTGGACCTCGTCGCCGCGGCGGATGAACTCGCGCTGCTGGCCGTCCAGCGTCAGCACGCGTTCCTGCGCCTCGTTGCCGTCGAAGTAGTGGACGACGCGCGACGAGCGCACGTCGTCGCCGCGCTGATAGATGACGGTGCCCGTGTAGTTCTGGCGCCGCGCCGCGCTCTGGATCGCCTGCAGCCACTGCGCGTCCGTGCGAGCCTCGAAGGCGGTTGCGGCACCCGATGCCGGATCGTCGGCCCGCGCCGCGGCCGCCAGCGCGGCGAGCGCCAGCGCCCAAGCCAGCGAAGCGACCGAACCCGGGCGCGTCGCGCCGCCGCGACCGCTCACCGGTCGCCCTCGCCGCCGGGGCGGACGTAGGCGACGGCGGCCGGCATCACGCCCGTGGGGACGAGGTCCCGATGCGCCTGGAAGTAAGGATCGAGGCGGGGACTGCGCGCCACGGGCGACGGCGGCTCGATCGGAGCGAATTGCTGTGCGATGTCGACATCACGCGGCGGCCCCTGGACGAGCTCCCCCGCGCGCGCGGCCGGGGAGTCGGGTGTCGTGCCGCCATTGCGCAGCACGGGGACCGCGACCACGACCAGCACCACGGCCGCGGCCGCCACCGCCACGCCGGCCACCACGTGCCGTCGCACGCGCGCGCGCGCCAGCGCGCGCGGCGCCAGCAGGGCGGGTTCGTCGCGCAGCGCGAGCGACACCTTGCGGCACAGCCCCGGCGTGTGGCAGGCGACGACCTCCTGGGATCGCAGCGCATCGCCCGCCGTGCACAGCGCATCGAGACGCCGCTGCAGCGAGGCGTCGGTCAGCAGCCGGTCGAGCAACTCGTCGGCCGACCGCTGGTCGAGCTCGCCGTCGAGCCAGGCCGAAAGCCGCTCGACCTCGCCCATCGATCCTTCAGGCGCGTCTGCCGCTCGTTTCGCGTTCATTGCACAACCTCCATCACCAGCGTTCGTCCTTGCGTGTATCCAGCAGCGGCCGCAACTCGGCCGCGATCGCCTCGCGCGCGCGAAAGATGCGCGAGCGCACCGTGCCGACGGGGCAGTTCATCGCGGCCGCGATCTCGTCGTAGCTGAGGCCCTCGAGCTCGCGCAGCACGATGGCCGTGCGCAGATCGGGCGGCAGCTGCTCGATCGCGCGGTTGACCGCCTCGCCGATCTGCTTGGACAGGAACACCGCGTCGGGAGTTGCGACGTCGCGCAGCTGGACCGCGTCCTCAGAATTTTCGGCGTCCTCGACCTCGGTCGACACCGAGCCGGGCGCGCGCCGTCCTTGCGCTGCGAAATGATTTTTGGCGGTGTTGATCGCAATCCGGTACAGCCACGTGTAAAAAGCGCTGTCGCCGCGAAAGTTCGGCAGCGCCCGGTAGGCCTTGATGAAGGCCTCCTGGGCCACGTCTTCGATGTCGGCTGGATCCCGGATCATGCGCGACAGCAATCGCAAAATCCTGCGCTGGTATTTCGTCACCAGCAGCTCGAACGCACGCTTGTCGCCGCGTTGCACGCGACTGACAAGCTGCCAATCGGCATCGCGTTCGTTCATTGGAGCCGCATCGGCTCCAGCGACAGCACGTCAACGGCTACTGTGACAGTCGCTGAATGGATAAGTTCGTCGATGTGCCGAAATTGTGTCGTCCGGGATTCGAATTGTGTCGTTCGGAACACGGCGCGGGCTCCCGGCCGGTCAGGTGCGTGCCCGGGAGTGCCAGCGCGCGATCGCGGCGATCCGGCGGAACGCATCGGCGCCGATCGCATCGCGCCAGAGAACGACATCCCGACTCTGACCCCGAAGCACGATCCTGCCCGTCGTGACCGACCAGGGCACGACACTCAACCACCGCGATGTCGAATGCGGCGCCGCCGCGTCCGCAGGCGGCCGCAGTTGCAGGTCGGCGCGACCCAGGATGCGCAGCGATCCGATCGCCGGCTCGCGCCGCGCCTGCCGCAGTGCCGCAACGGCGCAGAGGAGGCAGGCGAGCGACGCAGCCGCGGCCGGCCAGGCCTGCGCCTGCAGCGAACCGATCGCCAGCGCAAGCGCGATCATCGCGCACCCCGCGGCCGCCCCGCGCAGCCAGTCGCGCCGCAGCCGCGACGGCAACACGTTGACGACGCTGGCGGGCGCGTCAGACACGCTTGAAGACGAGCGTGCCGTTGGTGCCGCCGAACCCGAACGAATTCTTCAGCGCGTACTCGATCCGCAGCGGCCGCGCCGCGTTGGCGCAGTAGTCGAGGTCGCACTCCGGATCGGGCGTTTGCAGATTGATGGTCGGCGGCGATACCTGGTGGTAGATCGCGAGCGCGGTGACGACCGACTCGACGCCGCCGGCCCCGCCCAGGAGATGCCCGGTCATCGATTTGGTCGAATTCACGACCACGCCCCGCGCGGCCTCGCCGAACGCGAGCTTGATCGCATTGGTCTCGTTGACGTCGCCAGCCGGGGTCGAAGTCCCGTGGGCGTTGAGGTACTGGACCTGGTCGGGATTGATCCCCGCGCTGCGCAACGCCCCCAGCATGCTGCGCCGCGGGCCGTCGACGTCCGGCGCCGTCATGTGGTACGCATCCGCGCTCATGCCGAAGCCGACGAGCTCGCAGTAGATGCGGGCGCCGCGCTTGCGCGCGTACTCGTATTCCTCGAGCACCATGACGCCGCCGCCCTCGCCGAGGACGAAGCCGTCGCGGTCCTTGTCGAACGGGCGGCTGGCCGCGGTCGGATCGTCGTTTCGCACCGACAGCGCCTGCATCGCGGCGAAGCCGCCCACGCCGAGCGAGCTCACGGTGGCTTCGGCGCCGCCGGCGATCATCACGTCGGCGTCGTCGTGCTCGATCATGCGCCCGGCGGCGCCGATCGAGTGCAGCCCCGTGGTGCAGGCCGACACGATCGCGTAGTTCGGGCCCTTCAGGCCGTACATGATCGAGACGTTGCCGGCGATCATGTTGATGATCGCGCCCGGGATCAGGAACGGCGAGATCCGCCGCGGCCCGCGCGTGATCACCTCGTTGTGATTGTCCTCGATCATCGGCAGCCCGCCGATGCCCGAGCCGACCACGCAGCCGATGCGCTCGCGATTGGCATCGGTGATCTCGAGACCCGAATCGCGGATCGCCTGCGAGGAGGCGGCGACGCCGAAATGGATGAACGTATCCATGCGCCGGATCTCCTTGGCCGGCACGTAATCGGCGACGTTGAAGCCCTTGACCTCTCCCGCGATCTGGGCCCGATAGGCCGACGGATCGAAGCGCGTGATGCGCGCGATCCCCGACCGGCCGGCGAGCAGCCCGGCCCAGGCGGTTTCGACGTCGTTGCCGACCGGGCACACCATGCCCAATCCGGTGACGACCACTCTGCGGCTCGACGTCATTTCAGCTCATGCTCCTGGGCGTGGGCCCGCTTTCGTCCGCTGCCCGCCGCCGCTCGCCCGGTCGCGCATCGCCCGCCGCGCTCAAGCCTTCTTCAGGTGCGCGGTCACGTAGTCGATCGCCTGCTGCACGGTGCGGATCTTCTCGGCTTCCTCGTCGGGGATCTCGCACTCGAACTCGTCCTCGAGCGCCATCACCAGCTCAACGGTATCGAGCGAGTCCGCACCGAGGTCGTCGACGAACGCCGATTCGTTCTTGATGTCCGCTTCGTTGACGCCGAGCTGCTCGGCGACGATCTTCTTGACCCGCTGTTCGACGTTATCCATGAACTCCTCCTGGGCTGATTGTTACCGTGTCGGGTACTCGTGACGGGCCCGCCGAGCCTCTCGAAAAGCGGGCGCGATTCTAACAGAGCAGACTGACGCGACAGACCTCTCGCGCTCGGGAAAGTGGCGGACCCTGCCTCGCGCGCAGGCGCGAAGCAGGGCCGTCTTATGACATGTACAGGCCACCATTGACGTGCAGGGTGACGCCGGTAACGTAGGCGGCCGCCGGCGAAGCGAGAAAGGTGACCGCGCACGCCACTTCGGACGTCTGTCCGAGGCGACCGAGCGCGATCTGCGCAAGCAGGCTCTGCGTCTGCGCCTGGTTCAGCGCCCGCGTCATGTCGGTATCGATGAAGCCCGGCGCGACGCAGTTGACGGTGATGCCGCGGCTGCCGAGCTCGCGCGCCAGCGCGCGCGTCATGCCCTCGAGGCCGGCCTTCGCCGCCGCGTAGTTGGCCTGGCCCGCGTTGCCGCTCGATCCGACGACCGACGAGATGTTGATGATGCGGCCGCGCTTCGCTCTCATCATGCCGCGCATCGCCGCGCGGGCGAGCCTGAACGCCGCCGACAGGTTGGTCTCGATCACCGCGCTCCATTCCTCGTCGCGCATACGCAGAGCCAGCATGTCGGCGGTGATGCCCGCGTTGTTGACGAGCACCGTCAGTCGGCCGAAGGCGGCCACGGTCTCCTCGACAACGGCATCGCAGCGCGCGCGGTCGCGCACGTCGAGAACCGTGCCGCGGCCGCGTGCGCCCAGCTCGGCGAGGCGCTGCGAGATCGCCTCCGCGCCGGCATCGCTGGTCGCGGTGCCGATCACGGTCGCGCCGGCGCGCGCGAGCTGATCGAGGATCGCGCGCCCGATGCCGCGCGAGGCGCCGGTCACGAGCGCGACCTCGTCGGCGAGCGCGTCGGCGGCGAACGGATTCGGATTCTGTTCGTTCATCGGATACCCTGTCCCATGGCAGGTACGAGGCGCTCGCGGCGGATCAGGACCGGTCGGGCGCAAGCGACTTCAGCGCCTCGCGCAGCCCGGCAGGATCCGACATCGACAGACAGGCGAGCGAAGGCGCGATGCGCCGGTTGAGTCCCGTCAGCACCTTTCCCGGGCCGCATTCGACGATGTGCGTGACGCCCTGCGCCGCCAGGCCGGCGACGATTCCGGTCCAGCGCACCGGCCCGGCGACCTGGCGCGCGAGCGCATCGCGGATCCGGTCGGGCTCGGACTCGATCCTGACATCGACGTTGTTGATCACCGGCACGCGCGGCGCCTGCACGGCCGTCTGCGCCAGGCGCCCGCGCAGGCGCTCGCTGGCAGGCCTGAGCAGGGACGAATGGAACGCGACCGACACCGGCAGCGCCAGCGCGCGCTTGGCGCCGGCCTCGCGTGCGATCTCGCAGGCGCGCGCCAGGGCCGCCCGGTGGCCGGCAATCACGACCTGCGAAGGCGCGTTGAAGTTCACCGCCTCGACAATCTCGCCGGACACCTCGGCGCTCGCCCGGGCACAGACCTGCTCCACCTGCGCGTCGTCCAGCCCGAGGATCGCGGCCATGCCGCTGGTTCCGACCGGCACCGCGTCCTGCATGGCTTGGGCGCGAAACCTCACCAGCGGAACCGCCTGCTCGAGGGCGAGCGCGGCGGCCGCGACCAGCGCCGAGTACTCGCCCAGGCTGTGCCCCGCGACGAGCTCGGGCTGCGGGCCGCCGGCGGCGCGCCAGGCTTCGAACACCGCGATCGAGGCGGCCAGCATGCACGGCTGCGTGTTGACGGTCAGCTCGAGGTCCGAGGCGGGACCCTCGGCGATCAGGCGCCCGAGGTCCTGTCCGAGCGCGTCGGATGCCCGCCGCATCACGTCTTCGACCGCGCGCTCGCCCGCGAACGGCGTCAGCATCCCGACCGATTGCGATCCCTGGCCCGGAAAGACGAAAGCAAGCTTCATTTATCCCTGTCCCACCGTCACCGATCGGGCCTCACAGGCGCACCAGGGCGGAACCCCAGGTGAAGCCGCCGCCGACGCCCTGCAGCATCAGCAGCTGGCCGGGCCGGATCCGGCCCTCGCGCACGCCCCAGTCGAGCGCCAGCGGAACCGAAGCCGCCGACGTGTTGCCGTGGCGGTCGACCGTGACGATCACGCGCTCCATCGGCAGCCCGAGGCGTTTGGCGGTCGCCGACATGATGCGGATGTTGGCCTGGTGCACGACCAGCCAGTCGATCTGATCCGGCGTCAGGCCGGCATCGGCCAGCGCTTCGCGCGCGACCGCGTCGAGCACCTCGACCGCGAGCTTGAACACCGCCGGCCCGTCCATGCGCAGGAACGGATCGCCGGTCACGGCGCCCTGGGCGACGCCTCCGGCCGTGCACAGGATCGGTGCACGCGAGCCGTCGGCGTGCAGCCGGCAGGCCAACACACCCGGCGCAGGTCCCGCCTCGACCACCACCGCGCCGGCGCCGTCTCCGAACAGCACGCAGGTCGAGCGGTCGTTCCAGTCGAGAATGCGCGAGAAGAGCTCGGCGCCGATGACCAGCGCACGCCGGTAGGTGCCGGTGCGCAGCATCGCGTCGGCGAGCGCCAGCGCGTACACGAAGCCGCTGCACACCGCCTGCACGTCGAACGCGGCCGCGCCGGCCACGCCCAGGCGGGCCTGGATCAGGCATGCGGTGCTGGGAAAGATCTGGTCCGGCGTCGAGGTCGCCACCACGATCAGGTCGATCGTCTCGGCGCCGACGCCCGCGGCCACAAGCGCTGCGCGCGCGGCGCGCTCGCCCAGCATCGTCGTGGTCAGCCCCTCTTCGGCCAGGTAGCGCTGGCGGATCCCGGTGCGTTCGACGATCCACTGGTCCGAAGTCTCGATCCCTCGGCGCGCGAGGTCGCGCACCAGTTCGGCGTTGGTGACGGCGCGCCCCGGAAGGGCCGACCCCGTGCCGAGAATGCGCGCGTAGAGGCGGGATGTCATGGCGACGCGGATCCGGCTCGGGCTCTAGGCCTGCGTGAACGGGCTCTCGGCCGCATGCGCCGGCGGCTGCTGGCGCAACTGGGCCAGCATCGGCGCCATCGCCGCTTGAGTGCGCTCGATCAGGCGGTGGCTGGCGGCATCGAAGCCGCGCTGGATCGCGAAGCCGTACGCGTAGGCATCGGCCGAGCCGTGGCTCTTGATCACGACGCCGCGCAGGCCGAGCAGCGCAGCGCCGTTGTGGCGGCGATGGTCGAGCCGGTGCCGGATCCGGCCCAGCACCGGCAACGCGATCAACGCGATCGCCTTGGCGAACGCGTTGCGCGTGAACTCCTCCTTGACGAAGCCGCCCAGCATCTGCGCCAGCCCTTCGGAAGCCTTCAGCAGCGCATTGCCGACGAAACCGTCGCACACCACGACGTCGGCCGTGTCGCGGTAGATGTCGTTGCCCTCGACGTTGCCCAGAAAGTTGAGGCCGCTCGCGCGCAGCAGCTCGGCGGCGCGCTTCACCACCTCGTTGCCCTTGATCACTTCCTCGCCGATGTTGAGCAGCCCGACGCTCGGCCGCTCCTTGTCCTGCAGCGCCGACACCCAGGCGCAGCCGAGGATCGCGAACTGCAGCAGGTGCTCGGGGTCGCAATCGACGTTGGCGCCCAGATCGAGCACCGTCGTCAGTCCGCCGGCCTGGTTCGGCACCTCCTTGGCGATCGCGGGTCGGTCGATGCCCTCGAGCGTCTTGAGCACGTAGCGCGCGATCGCCATCAGCGCGCCGGTGTTGCCCGCGCTCACGCAGGCATCGGCGCCGCCCTGCTTCACGAGGTTGAGCGCGACGCGCATCGAGGAATCGCGCTTGCCGCGCAGCGCGCTCGCCGGCGGGTCGTGCATCTCGACGACTTCGGCCGCCTGCACGATTTCGAGGCGCCTGCGCACCTCGGGGTTCGGGGCGCCCTGCGCGGCGAGCGCGCCCTCGATCTCGCCGGCGCGCCCGACCAGCAGCAGCCGGGCGTGCGGCTCGGCGCGCGCGAACGCCAGCGACGCCGGGATGGTCACCGGCAGGCCGTGATCGCCGCCCATGCAGTCGATCGCGATGCGGACGGTCATGATTCGGCGACGATCGGGTGGCGCCCCGTGGATGCGGTCCCCTGCCTGAACCCGGTGGCCAGGCGGGCCGCCTACTCGTCGTTCTTGGTCGCGACGACCTTCCTGCCGCGGTAGAAGCCGTTCGGGCTCACATGGTGACGGCGATGCACTTCGCCGGTCGCGGGCTCGGTCGCCAGCGGCGGATTGCTCAGGAAATCGTGCGCGCGGTGCATGCCACGCCGGGACGCCGATTTCTTGTTCTGTTGAACAGCCATGACCGTTCCCGAAAAATGAAGAGAATCCGCGAGTTTAACCGACCTGACGGGTCCCCACCAACCCCGCGTGGCGGCCGGGTCAGGGTCCCGTACCGCCGTTGCGCAGCTTCGCCAGCGCCTCGAACGGCCGCTCGCGGTCCGCCGAGGGGCCGTCCTCCGGAGCCGCCGCAGCCGGTGCGCATTGCGGATGGCGGGGCGAGATCGGCACCTGCAGGATCGCCTCGTCCTCGGCCAGGTCGTCAAGATCGAACCCGGCGCCGCCGAGCAGCGCCTCGTCGCCGTCGACTTCGATCGGCAGCGCGTTGAGCTCGCGCTCGGAGCGCACGAAGAAGAACCCCCGCCCCTCATCGAGCGCCCATGGCAGCTCGCCGCCGCAGCGGTCGCATCGCAGCAGCAGGTCGGCACGCAGATACAAGCGGGCCGCAGCGCGGCCGTGAGCATCGACGCAGCCCTGGACGCGGTACTTGAGCTCGCCGCCGGGGCGCGCCAGCATGGGCGCCAGCCGGGCCAGCCGCGCGACCTCGAGGGCGCCATCGACGCAGGCGCCGGTGCGCGCCAGTTCGAACACGTCGACCTTGTTCACCTGATCTTGCTCGCCTGGCCCGGTCCGCGAACGGTGCGGCGCGGCCGCTAAACTCGCCCATCGCCGCCGCAACGGCCGTTCTTCGATGCAGACCCGAATCGTACTCGCCTCGTCTTCAGTCTACCGTCGCGAACTGCTGGCGCGCCTGCGGCTGCCGTTCGACATCGAGGTTCCGGCGGTCGACGAAAGCGCGTTGACGGGCGAGGTGCCTGCCGACACGGCACGCCGGCTCGCGCTGCTCAAGGCGCAGACGGTCGCCGCGCGGTTGCCGGAGGCGATCGTGATCGGCTCCGACCAGGTCGCCGAGCTCGACGGTGCCGCCCTCGGCAAACCGGGCTCGCATCCGGCCGCGCTCGCTCAGCTGCAATCGATGCAGGGCCGCACCGTGACCTTCCATACCGCGCTCGCGCTGGTCGACGCGGGGCGCGGCAGAATGCTGGTGGACACGGTTCCGACCCGGGTCGCCTTCCGCACCCTGCCCCGCGAGGCGCTCGACGCCTACCTGCGGGTCGATCAACCTTACGACTGCACCGGCGCCGCGAAAATCGAATCGCTCGGCATCTGCCTGGTCGATGCGGTGCATTCGGACGATCCGACCGCCCTCGTCGGCCTGCCGCTGATCCGGCTCACCTCGATGCTGGCGGCGTTCGGGATCGGCCTGCCGTTGCGCTGAAACGTGGACGGAACGCTCTATCTGCTCCCGGTGCCCATCGCGGCCGGCGCGCCGGCCGAAGTCCTGCCGCCGTCCGCGCTGCAACTGGCCGCGCGCCTCACGTACTTCCTGGCCGAGGACGCGCGCAGCGCGCGTGCCTTCCTGAAGGCCGCCGGCCACTTCCTTCCGATCGCCGAGATCACGGTCGTCGAGATCGGCCACGAGCCCGATTCCGCCGCGATCGACGCCTGGCTCGCGCCGCTGCGGCGCGACGATGCCATCGACGCGGCGTTGGTGTCGGAAGCCGGCTGTCCGGGAATCGCCGATCCGGGTGCGACCGTGGTCGCGCGCGCGCACGAGCTCGCGCTCCCCGTGCGCCCGCTGGTCGGGCCTTCGTCGATCACGCTGGCACTGATGGGTTCCGGAATGAACGGCCAGCGGTTCAGATTCCTCGGCTACCTGCCGCAGGGCGCCGACGAGCTTGGCGCGCGCCTGCGCGCGGTGGAGCGCGACGCCGGGCAGGGCGAGACCCAGATCTTCATCGAAACTCCCTATCGCAACGCGCGCCTGTTCGACGCGATCCTCGCCCACTGCCAGCCCGAGACGCGCCTGTGCGTCGCCGTCGACCTGACCGGGCCGGGCGAGACGCTCGTCACGCGCTCGATCGCTCAGTGGCGCGCGCTGCCCGCCGAGCGACGTCCGAACCTGCAGCGGCGCCCGGCGGTGTTCCTGCTGCACGGAGGGCGCTCGCCCCAAACTCCCCTCTCCCGCTTGCGGGAGAGGGGCCGGGGGTGAGGGAGTGGGCTGAGCTCCGCTTCCAACCCTCACCCCTGCCCCTTTCCCGCAAGCGGGAGAGGGGAAGTTAGGGGCGCCTGCACCCGGCCCTCCGCGCGCCAATAAACCATCCCACCCTCCTCGACCACCGACAGCGCCTGCAGGTTTCCGCGCCCCACGCACGGCCCGTCGACGCAGCGCCCGTCGGCCGGCTCATAGACCGCGCCGTGCGTCGCGCAGATGAGGAACCGTCCCTCGGCGTCGAACACCTGGCCGGGCAGCCAGTCGAGCTCCATGGCAACG
>CAZEIW010000139.1:0-3843 GCA_964512305.1 uncultured Burkholderiaceae bacterium
TGTGCAGCCGCCGCCGCAGCAGCAGGCTCTCCCGCAAGCGGGAGAGGGAGGTTCGGAGAGGAGAGGTCTTATGCCGCCTCCCGCAGCCAGCGCGCCGCCTGCAGCGCGAAGTAGGTCAGAACGCCGTCGGCGCCGGCGCGCTTGAAGCCGAGCAGCGACTCCAGCACGGCCGCGCGCTCGTCGAGCCAGCCGTTCGCGCTGGCGGCCTTCAGCATCGAGTACTCGCCGCTCACCTGGTAGACGAAGGTCGGCGCCTTGAACGTGTCCTTGACCCGGCGCACGATGTCCAGGTACGGCATCCCGGGCTTGACCATCACCATGTCGGCGCCCTCCTGCAGGTCCAGGCCAACCTCCCACAGCGCCTCGTCGCTGTTGCCGGCGTCCATCTGGTAGACCGCCTTGTTCGCCTTGCCCAGGTTGGAGCGGGAGCCGACGGCATCCCGAAACGGGCCGTAGAAGGCGCTCGCGTACTTCGCCGAGTACGCCATGATCCGGGTGTGAATATGGCGGCCGGATTCGAGCGCGGCGCGGATGGCGCCGATCCGCCCGTCCATCATGTCGCTGGGCGCGACGATGTCGACGCCGGCCTGGGCCTGGACCAGCGCCTGCCGCTTCAGGATCTCGACCGTCTCGTCGTTGAGCACGTAGCCGGTGGCGTCGATGACCCCGTCCTGGCCGTGCGTCGTGTACGGATCGAGGGCGACGTCGGTCAGCACGCCGAGCTCGGGCAGGCGCGCCTTCACCGCCTGCACCGCGCGCGGCACGAGGCCATCCGGATTGGTCGCCTCCTTTCCGTCCACGGTCTTGAGGCCCGGATCGATCACGGGGAACAGCGCCATCACGGGGATGCCGACGCGCACGCATTCTTCGGCCAGCGGCAGCAGCAGGTCGACCGACACGCGCTCGACGCCCGGCATCGAAGCGACCGGTTCGCGCCGACCTTTGCCGTCGAGCACGAACACGGGGTAGATCAGGTCGTCGGCGGCCAGCCGGCTTTCGCGCATGAGCCGGCGCGAGAAATCGTCGCGGCGCATCCGCCGCATCCGGCGGGCGGGAAAGCCGCCAAGCGGCGGGATCGGGTCGGAGGGCATCTCGGGGTCCTTGGCAGCCGACGGGCCGGGCGAAGGGAAAGGGCGAATTTTACGCGGGCTGCCCGTCCAGGATCCCGGTCACCGCGTCGCGCAGCTCCTCGATGCCCTCCCGTTCCAGCGCCGAAAAGAGCTGCACCGAGGTCGCGATCGGCAGGTCGGCCGCCCGGCGCTCTGCCAGCTCGCGCGCGGCCCGGCGCTGCGCGGTGCCGACCTGGTCGGCCTTGCTGAGCAGCATGTGCA
The DNA here is from genome assembly GCA_964512305.1 of uncultured Burkholderiaceae bacterium. Taxonomy (GTDB): domain Bacteria; phylum Pseudomonadota; class Gammaproteobacteria; order Burkholderiales; family Burkholderiaceae_F; genus CAZEIW01. The sequence continues at coordinate 1,332 of CAZEIW010000139.1, forward strand.
GGCGGAAGCGGTCGAGATCGCCGCGTCCGCAAAGCCAGGCCATCAGGTCCTCGTCGGCGCTCTGGCACGGGCGACGCGCGTCCATCACGAGCACGACCCCCTGCAGCATCCGGCGCGCCTGCAGGTAGCCGCCGACCAGGCCGTCCCAGCGCGCGCGCGTCTGCGCGTCGGTCTTCGCGAATCCGTAGCCGGGCAGATCGACCAGGTACGCGGTCGGCGGCGCCGTTTCGGAAGCTTCCGATCGCAGCGCGAAGAAATTGAGCATCTGGGTTCTGCCCGGCGTCTTGGACGCGAACGCGAGGCGGCGCCGGTTGGTCAGCAGATTGATCGCGGTCGACTTGCCCGCGTTGGAGCGCCCGACGAAGGCGATCTCGGGCACCATGGCGAGCGGCGCGCGCGCGAGCGCCGCCAGTTCGGCAACCGAGGTCGCGAAGGCGGCGGACTCGAAGCGCGGTAGCGGTTTCAATCCGGTTCCGGGCGGGCGGTACAGGGGCCGGGCGGCCCATGTTGCCCGCTTTGCGTAAAATCGAGAGCTTACTGTGCGATCCGACGCGAGCGTGAATACGATGAAAGCGAACTCCGGACATCCCTGGCGCGTGCTGGCACTCGTGGTGCTCGCAGCCGCCTCGGCGCAGGCGCAGCAGACCCCTTCCGCGGTCAAACCGGACCCGGCCCGGGGCCAGCAGATCGTCAACCAGGTGTGCGCGGCGTGCCACGCCGCCGACGGCAATTCGGTGATCCCGGCCAACCCGAAGCTCGCGGGCCAGTCCGCCGACTACCTGATCAAGCAGCTGGTCGACTTCTCGAAGCCGGCCGGCGACCAGGCCGGCCGCGAAAACCCGATCATGGCGACGTTCGCGGCCACCCTGTCCGACGCCGACAAGCGCAACGTCGCCGCCTATTTCGCATCGCAGGCGTTCAAGCCCGGGTTTGCGCGCAGCAAGGAGCACCTGGAGACCGGCCAGCGGCTGTATCGCACCGGCGTGCCCGAGAAGGCCGTGCCGGCCTGCGCCGGATGCCATGGGCCGGCCGGCGACGGGCTGCCGGTGATGTTTCCCCGCATCGGCGGACAGCAGGGCGACTACATCGAGGCGCAGCTGAGGGCTTTCCGCGACGGAAGCCGGCGCAACAGCCTGCCGATGGGACAGATCGCGTTCCGGCTGAACGATGCGGAGATCAAGGCGCTGGCCGACTACGTGTCGGGGTTGAGGCAGCGGTGACGCCCGCCGGCACCTGACTGACCGAACTAAGCCCCGCCGAACATCTCGTTGTCCTGCCGCGTGACGCGGACGAACGTCGTCCGCTTCGACAGCTCCTTCAGCCGGCGGGCGCCGACATAGGCACAGGCCGAGCGCAGGCCGCCGAGGATCTCCTGCACGGTGACGGCGACGTCGCCGCGATAGGGCACCGCCACCTCCTTGCCTTCGGCGGCCCGGTACCCGGCCACGCCGCCTGCGTAGCGCTCCATGGCCGATTTCGAGCTCATGCCGTAGAAGCGCTGGAAGCGCTCGCCGTCGCGCTCGATCAGCTCGCCGCCGCACTCGGCGTGGCCGGCGAGCATCCCGCCCAGCATCACGAAATCGGCACCGCCCCCGAACGCCTTCGCGATGTCGCCGGGCGTGCCGCAGCCGCCGTCCGCGCATATGTGGCCGCCCAGGCCGTGCGCCGCGTCCGCGCACTCGATCACCGCCGACAGCTGCGGGTAGCCGACGCCGGTCATCCTGCGCGTGGTGCACACCGAACCGGGACCGATGCCGACCTTGACGATGTCGGCGCCCGACAGGATCAGCTCCTCGGTCATTTCGCCCGTCACCACGTTGCCGGCCATGATCACGAGGCGCGGATGCCGGCTGCGGATCCGCTGCACGAAACGGGCGAAGTTCTCGTGGTAGCCGTTGGCCACGTCGATGCACGCGTAGCGCACCGCATCGCCGGCGGCGTCCATCACGCGCTGGAACTTCTGCTCGTCGGCGGCAGTGATGCCGATCGAGAAGAACGCGGCCGATTTGCGCTGCAGGCCGGCGAAGAAGGAGATGTACTGCGCCTCGGCGTAGTGCTTGTGCAGCGCCACCGACAGGCCGTGGCGCTCGAGCGCGAGCGCCATTTCGAAGGTGCCGATCGTGTCCATGTTGGCCCCGATGATCGGGATCCCGCGGTAGCGCTCGGCGCCGTGGCGGAAGGCGAACTCGCGCTCGATCTCGACATCGGCGCGCGACGTCAGCGTCGAGCGCTTGGGCCGGATCAGCACGTCCTTGAAGTCGAGCTTGACTTCATGTTCGATGTGCATCTCTTCTCCGTGAACCGTAGCTCCGAAGGGCGGCGGGACAGGTCGCTTGGCGCCGGCAGCTTCGGAACCGAAAAGCGGGAGGATCGGCTTCGAGGGGTGGCTGCGCCCCCCCTCGAGCACCCCCCGCGGCATTCACAAGCGTCGCTCTTGCTGACAGGGATCGTCAAGGCAGGACTGATTCGCCCTCGAACAGGGCGGCGGCGGTCTCGCGGCGCCGGATCAGGT
>CAZEIW010000140.1:0-15708 GCA_964512305.1 uncultured Burkholderiaceae bacterium
GCGCCGATACTGCCCCGCCACGACCTCGAATCGAAACAGCCGGCACTCGATCGGCCCGTTGAACAGCACCACCTTCCGCGTCTCCTGAAGCCGCAGCTGCCGCGGCAGGTCGCGGTCGGCGCTCAGCATCCACACCTCCCACCCGGCGAACTCGCGCTTGAGATGATTTCCGACATCGGCCATGAGGCCGGCGACGCTCGCCGACTTCGGATTGCTCTGCTCGCCGTAGGGCGGGTTGGCGACGATCAGGCCGGCCGGCTGCGGCGGCGGGCCGGTGCGCACGTCGCCGGCTTCGAACCGCAAACGTCCGTCGCGCAGCGCGGCGGCGAGCCCGGCACGCTCCGCATTGGCGGCGGCGGTTGCGAGTACGCGGGTCGAGATGTCGCGCCCGACGATCGCGAACGGCGCGTTCGGATCCACCGTCGCGGCCGCCTCGCTGCGCAGACGATCCCAGGCCGCCCGGTCGAAGGTCAGCAGGCGTTCGAAACCGAACGGGCGGCTCAGACCCGGCGCGCGTCCGCTCGCGATCGTCGCGGCCTCGATCGCGATCGTGCCGCTGCCGCAGAACGGGTCGAGCAGCGGGCGCTGCGGCGTCCAGCCGGCCAGCTGCAGCAGCGCCGCCGCGAGGTTTTCCTTCAGCGGCGCCTCGCCCTTGTCGATGCGCCAGCCGCGCTTGAAGAGCGACTCGCCCGAAAGGTCCAGGTATAGCCGGGCGCTCTTTTCCTGCAGATGGGCGAACACCCGCGCGTCGGGGCGGCTGCGGTCGATCGAGGGCCGCGCGCCGCTGCGGTCGCGCGCGCGGTCCACCACCGCATCCTTGATCTTCAGGGTCGCGAATTGCAGGCTGCGCAGCGGCGAGCGAACCGCCGAGACGTCGACCCGCAGCGAATGCTGCGCGCCGAAGTGGCGCTCCCACGCGACCTCGCGCGCGATCCGGTACAGGTCGTCTTCGCCGCGGTACTCGCCGGCGGCAACCTGCCACAGCACCCGGCTCGCCAGGCGCGAATGCAGGTTGGCGCGGTAGGCGGTCGCCAGGCTGCCTTCGAACGCGACCCCGCCGGCGGACGGCCGCACCGCCCCGGCGTCGAGCGCGCGCAGTTCCCCGGCGAGCAGCTCTTCGACCCCGCGCGGGCAGACCGCGAAGAACGATTCGCGCTCGACCCGACCGCGATGCGGCGGCGCCGGCTTCAAAACGGCTTGAGCACGACCAGCAGCACGATCGCGAGCAGTGCCAGCGTGGGTGCCTCGTTGAACCAACGGAACCAGACGTGCGAGCGCCCCACCGTCCCGGCACGGAACCCGGCCAGCAGGCGCCCGCACCAGCCGTGGTACAGGACGAGCGCGATCACCAGCACGAGCTTGGCCCGCATCCACGGCTCGCCGTCGCCGATTCCGTAGCCGAGCCACAGCCACAGGCCGAACCCGAGCGCGAAGATCGCGAGCAGGGTCATGAAGCGGTAGAGCTTGCCCGCCATCAGCAGCAGGCGATCGCGCTCCGCGCCGGGCGAACCGACCTGCGCAAGGTTCACGAAAATGCGCGGGAGGTAGAACAGGCCGGCGAACCAGCTGACGACGAAGAAGATGTGGAAGGATTTGACCCAGAGCACGGGGTTACCTTTGACTAGGGCTCACTGTCCGCGCTGCGCGCGGTTTGGCGCGGTGCCATGGCGTCCACCCTCACCCCCGGCCCCTCTCCCGCGCGTAGCGCGGGAGAGGGGAGTTTCGCGGGGCGCGGGAGAGGGGAGGTTTCAGGTTCTGATTTCACCGTTGCCGAACACGACGTACTTCAGCGAGGTCAGTCCCTCGAGGCCGACCGGGCCGCGTGCGTGAAGCTTGTCGTTGCTGATGCCGATCTCGGCCCCCAGCCCGTATTCGAAGCCGTCGGCGAAGCGGGTCGAGGCGTTGACCATCACCGACGCCGAATCGACTTCCCGCAGGAAGCGCATCGCGCGCGCGTAGTCGGCCGTGACGATCGCGTCGGTGTGGCGGCTGCCGTAGGTGTTGATGTGCGCGACCGCCTCGTCGAGGCCCGCCACGACGCGGATCGAAAGGATCGGCGCCAGGTACTCGGTGCGCCAGTCCTGCTCGGTGGCGGGGGTGACACGCCCGATGCCGGCGGCGGCCAGGATCGCCGTCGACTCCGGGCAGCAGCGCAGCTCGACCTGCTTGGAGGCGTAGATCCGGCCGAGCGGCGGCAGCACCGACGGCGCGATCGCGCGCGCGACCAGCAGCGTCTCCATCGTGTTGCAGGTGCCGTAGCGCTGGGTCTTGGCGTTGTCGGCGATGCGCACCGCCTGCTCGAGATCCGCCGCCTCGTCGATGTAGACGTGGCAGATGCCCTCGAGGTGCTTGATCATCGGCACGCGGCTCTCGCGCATCAGGCGCTCGATCAGGCTGCGGCCGCCGCGCGGCACGATCACGTCGACGAGCTCGGGCAGCTGCACCAGGTGGCCGACGGCGGCGCGGTCGGTGGTGTCGATGAGCTGCACGGCCGCGCGCGGAAGCCCCGCGCTTTCGAGCGCGTCGCCCACCAGCAGCGCCAGGAGGCGGTTGGATTCGATCGCCTCGGAGCCGCCGCGCAGCACCGTCGCGTTGCCGCTCTTGAGGCACAGCGCCGCCGCGTCGACCGTGACGTTCGGACGGCTCTCGTAGATGATCCCGACGACGCCCAGCGGTACCCGCATGCGGCCGACCCGGATCCCGGAGGGCATCGGCCGCACCTCGCCGATCGACCCGATCGGGTCCGCCAGGCGCGCGATCTGCTCGACCCCTTCGGCCATCGTCTCGATGCCGCGCTCCGACAGGGCGAGGCGGTCGAGCGCCGCGGCATCGAGGCCGCCCGCGCGCGCCCGCGCGAGGTCGCGGCCGTTGGCCGCCGCGAGCTCGGCGCGGCGCGCCCGGATCGCCGCCGCCAGCGCGAGCAGCGCGCGATCCTTGGCGGCCGTGTCCGCGCGCGCCATTGCGGCCGATGCGGCGCGCGCGCGGCGGCACACCGATTCGACGTAAGCGGCCACGTCGCCTTCGCCGCCTGCGCGGGCGGCCAGCAATGCTCGTTCCTGGGCTGCACTCATGCGGTCTTCCCCGTCGGCGCGGTGCACAGCACCAGCGCCAGATCGGCCAATTCTAGCCATGGATCGCCGTCGCAACGCGGCGCGCGCAACCCCTTGACGACGCGATCGATGTCGGCGCAGCGCGCGAGCAGGTCCGCCAGCGTGGTCGCATCGACGCGCGCGAGCGCACGCTCGACGACCGGCGGCGGGGCGGCCAGCCGCATGCCGCGCGATGCCACCGCGAACGGCCTGCCGGCGTCCAGGTCGCGTTTCAGGCGCAGCAGGTTGCGCAGCTCCTCGGACACGACCCACAGCAGCAGCGGCAGCGGCTCGCCCTCGGCGCGCAGCCCCTCGACCAGGCGCAGGACACGCGCGCGGTCTGCGGCGAGCATCGCCTGCGGCAGCCCGTAGACCTCGTAGCGCGCGACATCGAACACGCCGTCGCGTATCTGCTCGAACGACAGCGGGCCTGCGCCGTACAACAGGCCGAGCTTCGAGATCTCCTGGTGCGCCGCGAGCAGGTTGCCTTCGACCCGGTCGGCGATCAGCTGCAGCGCCTGGCGCCCCGCGGTCTGGCCCTGGCGCGCGAGGCGAGCGCCGGCCCACTCGGGCAGGCGCTCGCGCTCGATGCGCGGCACCTCGATCCAGACGCCGCGCGACTCGAGCGCGGTGGCCCATTGCGAGGCGCGCGCGGCACGGTCGAGCTTGGGCAGGCACACCAGCGCGAGCAGGCCTTCATCGTCGCGCGCCGCCTGCTGCTGCAGCGCGGCCGCGCCGCGGACGCCGGGCTTGCCGCCGGGCAGACGGATCTCGACCATGCGGCGGCTCGAGAAGAGCGACCCGCCGAGCACCGCGGCCTGCAGCCGCGACCAGTCGAAGCGGGCGTCGGCGTGCAGCACCTCGCGCTCGGCGAAGCCCTGCGCGCGCGCGGCGGCGCGGATCGCGTCCTGCGCCTCGATCGCCAGCAGCGCCTCGTCGCCCGCGACCGTGTACAGCCGCGCGAGCGGGCCGCGCGCCAGGTGCGCGGCGAGCTGCTCAGCTCGCAGCAGCATGGGGCTTGACCGCCTCGATCCGCCGCAGCAGCTGCTGCACCAGGTCGGTCTGCATGTCGCGGTAGAGCAGCGTTTCCTCCGATTCCTTGGACAGCACCTGGGTGTCGTTGAACGAGATGTCGCGCTGCGCGTGCAGCTCGGTCGGCTCGATCAGCTCCAGGCCCGCGCGGTCGCGCAGGCGGAAGCGCAGCCGGTAGTGCAGCTGGTACTCGACCGCGCGCCCCTGGGAGTTGAGGGTGAGCACCTGGCGGTCGCGCGCCTCGCTCAGCAGGTCGAGCACGGCGTCCGCCTTGGAGGCGTCCTTGACGATCCGGGTGTCGCTGCCGGCGCGGATGTTGCGGGCGAGCTCGGTGCCGAGCGGGGAGTTGGGCGGGAAATTGAGCACCATGGTGCCGAACGGGATCTGGTGCGGGCCGCGGAGATGGAAGCCGCAGGCGGCGAGGACGGCGGCGAGCATCGCGGCCGCGAGCATGGCGGGCGCCGTCTGGCGCGCTCCACTCCCCTCTCCCGCCCTGCGCACCCTCACCCCTGCCCCTCTCCCGCAGAGCGGGAGAGGGGAAGACCTACACCACCACATTGACCAGCTTCCCCGGCACGATCACGATCTTCTTCGGCGCCGAGGTCACGTACCTGCGGACGGCGGCATCGCCGAGCGCCGCCGCCTCGATCGCTCCGCGATCGGCGCCGATCGGGACCCGGATCGAGCCGCGCAGCTTGCCGTTGACCTGCACGACCAGTTCGACCAGCTCGCGGCGCAGCGCGGCCGGATCCGGCTGCGGCCACGGGGCGTCGATCAGCTCGCCCGAGCGCGCCGCGAACCCGAGCGCGGTCCAGAGCGCGTGCGCGATGTGCGGCGTGACCGGGTACAGCACGCGCAGCAGGATGCCGAGGCCCTCGGTGACGAAGGCCGCGTAGCCGGCGCCGCGCGCCACGCCCTCGAGCGTGTTGAGCTGCTTCATCGCGCCCGAGACCACGGTGTTGTACTGCAGCCGGTCGTAGTCGTAGTTGATCTGGCCCAGCGTGCGGTGCAGCTCGAAGCGGGCGTCGGCGAGCTCGCCGCTCGCGATCTCGCCGTCGAGGCGGCCGACCACGTCGCGCACGCCGTAGGCGAAGCTCCACAGCCGGCGCAGGAAACGGTGCGTGCCTTCGGCGCCGGCGTCCGACCAGGCGGCGCTCTGGTCCGGCGGGCCGGCGAACATCACGAACGCGCGCGCGGTGTCGGCGCCGAACCTGGCGATGATGTCGCGCGGCTCGACCAGGTTGTTCTTGCTCTTCGACATCTTCTCGATCCCGCCGAGCATGACCGGCTGGTCGTCCTCGCGCGCGACCGCGCCCACCGGCCGGCCGCGCTCGTCGTACGTGACCTTGACCTCGGTCGGATAGAACCACCGCCGCCTGCCGGCCGCGTCGTCGCGGTAGAAGCAGTCGTTGAGCAGCATGCCCTGCGTGAACAGGCGCTTGAACGGCTCGTCGAAACGCACCAGCCCGAGATCGCGCATCACGCGGGTCCAGAAGCGCGCGTACAGCAGGTGCAGCACCGCGTGCTCGATGCCGCCGATGTACTGGTCCATCGGCATCCAGTAGTCGTTGCGGGCATCGACCATCCGGTCCGCGGCGTCCGGCGAGCAGTAGCGCATGAAGTACCACGACGAATCGACGAAGGTGTCCATCGTGTCGGTCTCGCGCCGCGCGGGCAGGCCGCAGCGCGGGCAGTCGCAGCGCAGGAACGCTTCGCACTTGTTCAGCGGATTGCCGCTGCCGTCCGGCACCAGGTTCTCGGGCAGGACCACCGGCAGATCGCTTTCGGGCACCGGCACCGGGCCGCACTGGTCGCAATGGACGATCGGGATCGGCGTGCCCCAGTAGCGCTGCCGCGAGATGCCCCAGTCGCGCAGCCGCCACTGCACCTGCACGTCGCCCAGCCCGCGCGCTTTGAGGTCCGCGGCGATCGCCGCCACCGCGGCTTCGTGGGCCAGCCCATCGTAGGGGCCGGAATGGATGCAGCGGCCGTGCTGCTTGTCGGCATACCAGTCCTGCCAGGCGTCGAGCGAAAAGCGCTGCCCGGGCACCTCGATCACCTGCCGGATCGGCAGGCCGTACTTCTTCGCGAACGCGAAGTCGCGTTCGTCGTGCCCCGGCACGCCCATCACGGCGCCTTCGCCGTAGCCCATCAGCACGTAGTTGCCGATCCAGACCTCGACCGGGTCGTCGGTCAGCGGATGGCGGACGTGGAAGCCCGTGGCCATGCCGCGCTTGTCCAGCGTCGCCAGGTCCGCCTCGGCGACGCCGCCGCGCCGGCATTCGTCGACGAACGCGGCCAGATCCGGGCGGCCCCGCGCCAGGCGGTCGGCGAGCGGATGCTCGGCCGCGATCGCGACGAAGGTCACGCCCATGATCGTGTCGGCGCGCGTCGTGAACACGCGCAGCAGCCCGTGCGTGCCGTCGAGCTCGTACGGAAAGCCGAAGTTCACCCCGACGCTGCGCCCGATCCAGTTCTCCTGCATCAGCCGCACCTGCGGCGGCCAGCCGTCCAGCCTGCCGATCGCGTCGAGCAGCTCGTCGGCGTAGTGCGTGATCGCCAGGTAGTAGCCGGGGATCTCGCGCTTTTCCACCACGGCGCCCGAGCGCCAGCCGCGGCCGTCGATCACCTGCTCGTTGGCGAGCACGGTCTGGTCGATCGGGTCCCAGTTGACGATCTGCGTGCGCCGGTACGCCAGGCCGCGCTCGAGCATCTTCAGGAACAGCCACTGGTTCCAGCGGTAGTAATCGGGCTTGCAGGTCGTGACTTCGCGCGACCAGTCGAAAGCGAGCCCGAGCGGCTGCATCTGCGCCTTCATGTCGGCGATGTTCTCGTAGGTCCACTGCGCCGGCGGCACGCCCCTGTCGATCGCCGCGTTCTCGGCCGGCAGGCCGAACGCGTCCCAGCCCATCGGCATCAGCACGTTGTAGCCCTGCATCCGCAGGTGCCGGTACATGATGTCGTTGATCGTGTAGTTGCGCGCGTGACCCATGTGCAGCCTGCCGCTCGGGTAGGGCAGCATCGAGCAGGCGTAGAACTTCCCCTTCGGGAAGCGCGGGTCGTCTTCCTTCGCGGCGTAGGCGTCGATCGCCCGCCAGTGGGCCTGGGCTTCGGCTTCGACCTGCTGCGGCACGTATTTGTCGCGCATTGCTACTGAACCTTCGCGAAATGCGCGAAGCACATTTCGCGCACGAACGTTCCCCTCTCCCTCGAGGGAGAGAGGCAAGTCATTGATTTCGTAGCCCGATTATAGGCGCCGGTATCATGGCGACCGCGATGGACCTGCTCGACGATCTCAATCCCCAGCAACGCGCGGCCGTGACGCTGCCCGGCGAGCCGGCGCTGATCCTGGCCGGCGCGGGCAGCGGCAAGACGCGCGTGCTGACCACGCGCATTGCCTGGCTGATCCAGACCGGGCAGGTCGGGCCGGCCGGCTTGCTCGCGGTGACGTTCACGAACAAGGCGGCGCGCGAGATGCTGGCGCGGATCTCGGCGATGCTGCCGATCCACCCACGCGGGATGTGGGTCGGCACCTTCCACGGCTTGTGCAATCGGCTGTTGCGCGCCCATCATCGCGACGCCGGGCTGCCGTCGACGTTCCAGATCCTCGACACGCAGGATCAGCTGTCGGCGATCAAGCGGCTGCTGAAGAGCGCCAACGTCGACGAGCAGCGCTGTCCGCCGCGCGATTTGCAGTATTTCATCAACCAGGCGAAGGAAGCCGGCCTGCGCGCGCACGACGTCGGGGCCGATGCGCACGACCGCCGCTGGGTGGAGCTCTTCGCGGCGTACGACGCGCAGTGCCAGCGCGACGGGACGGTCGACTTCGCCGAGCTACTGCTGCGCTGCTTCGAGCTGCTGTCGCGCAACGAGCCGCTGCGGCGCCACTACCAGGAGCGTTTCAAGCACATCCTGGTGGACGAATTCCAGGACACCAACACGCTGCAGTACCGCTGGCTCAAGCTCCTTGCCGGGGCCTCGACCCCGATCTTCGCGGTCGGCGACGACGACCAGTCGATCTACCGCTTCCGCGGCGCCAACGTCGGCAACATGGCCGACTTCCAGCGCGAGTTCCAGGTGAAGCACCTGATCAAGCTCGAACAGAATTACCGCTCGCACGGCCACATCCTGGCCGCCGCGAACCAGCTGATCGGCCACAACGCGCGGCGGCTCGGCAAGAACCTGTGGACCGCGGCCGGGCAGGGCGAGCCCGTGCGCCTGTTCGAGGCCGCCTCCGACGGGCTGGAGGCGGCCTGGATCGTCGACGAGGTGCGCGGGATGCGCGGCGACGGCTCCCGGCTGTCCGACATCGCAATCCTGTACCGGTCCAATGCGCAGTCGCGCGTGCTCGAGCACGCGCTGTTCAACGCGGCGCTGCCCTACCGGGTCTACGGCGGTCTGCGGTTCTTCGAGCGCGCCGAGATCAAGCACGCGCTCGCCTACCTGCGCCTGGCGGCCAACCCCGACGACGACGTGTCGTTCGCGCGGGTGGTCAATTTCCCGCCGCGCGGGATCGGCGCCCGCAGCGTCGAGCTGTTGCAGCAGGGCGCGACCGCGGCCCACACCAGCCTGTACGGCGCCGTGGCGCACGCCGCGGGCCGCGCGGCCGCCAGCCTGGACGGGTTCGCGCGACTGATCGACGGCCTGCGGGCGGCGGCCGCCGACCATCCGCTGCCGGAACTGTGCGAGCTGATGCTCGATCGCACCGGCCTGCTGACCCATTACAGGAAGGAGAAGGAGGGCCTCGAGCGGGTCGAGAACCTGGGCGAGCTGGTCAACGCCGCGGCGAGCTTCGTCCAGGAGCAGGAGTATTCCTCCTTCGCCGCTGCCGCGGCTACGGAGGACAAGCCCTCGGCGGTCGCGTCAGCTGACGAGGGCCTGCCCTCCGTAGCCGCGGCAGCGGCGAAGGAGGAGCCGCTGACGGCATTCCTGGCGCATGCCTCGCTCGAGGCCGGCGAGAACCAGGCGGGCGAGGGCCAGGAGGCGCTGCAGCTGATGACCGTGCACACCGCCAAGGGGCTCGAGTTCGACGCGGTGTTCATCACCGGCCTGGAGGAGGGACTGTTCCCGCACGAGAACAGCCTGAGCGAGGGCGACGGCCTCGAGGAGGAGCGCCGCCTGATGTACGTGGCGATCACGCGCGCCCGCAAGCGCCTGTACCTGAGCTTCGCCCAGAGCCGGATGCTGCACGGCCAGACGCGCTACGGCCTGCGTTCCCGCTTCGTCGACGAGTTGCCGGCCGACGCGCTCAAGCGTCTGACGCCGCGCCTGCGCGGGGGTTTCGCCGTTGCGGGGCACGCAGCATCGGGGGGTGCCGCCGGCACCGGCTGGGGCCGCGGCAGTGCCTGGCCGGCCGAGGCGCTGCCCGCTTTCGCAACCCGGCAGGCGCCCGCCGGCAGCAGCCTGCAGATCGGCCAGAACGTTCGCCATCCGAAGTTCGGCGACGGCGTCGTGGTGCGGCTGCAGGGTGCCGGCAACGACGCGCGCGCGCAGATCAACTTCCGCGGCGCCGGGATCAAGGAGCTGCTGCTGGCGGTCGCGAAGCTGGAGACGGTGCCGTGAGGTCGGCCTCGCTGCGATCGTCGATCACGTCGAGCACCATTTTGAACGTCGACGCCTGAGTCAGCGCGAGCAGCAGCAGCGGGATCGGGGCCAGCAGCAGCGGGGCGAACTGGCCTTGCGGCACCACCGCGGCAATCAGCGCCGCCGCGGCAATGATGAGGCCGGTGCCAAGCACCAGCAGCACCAGGAGAAACGCCGCCATCGCCCCCCGGTTGCGCCAGCAGGCGAAGAAGCTGAAGAACATCGCCTTGAGCGCCGGCATCCCGTACCAGCCGACCAGCACCGGCGCGAACCAGACCGCCATTTGCAGCGGGATCGAGCAGGCGAACCCCGCGGCGAGCAACGCCCATTGGCCCGCGGTCGGCTCCGCAGCCGGCGTCTCCGCGGTGCCCTCGATGACCAGCGCGGCGTCCCATCCGGTGACCGACCATAGTCCCGTCAGCGCGGCGAGCGACACGGCGTAATAGACGCCCAGGCGCAGCAGCTCGACGCGCACCTTGCGCTCCGCGAGCGCCTGCGTGTAGGCCGCAACCCCGGGCGTCCGGCCGGCATCGATGCTGCGGCAGGCGGCCAGCATGCCCAGCGAAACCGCCGGCGCCGCCGCGACCGCGACGACCGGACCGATCCACGGCACCAGGCTGACAACCAGCATCAGCACCGGCCCGAGCGCAACCAGCGCGCACAGCCCGAGCGGCTGGCGCGCAAAGAGGCGCCAGCCGCCGCGGATCCAGGCGAGCGACATGCGGGCCGGCATGACACGAATCTGCAAGGTCCCCATCGACGCCTCTAGACCCACGGCAACGCCGGCTGGCCGATGCGCAACCGCAGCATGCGCTCGAAGCGCGCCGGATCGTGCGGCCGCAGCAGCGCGGCCGGGCGCGGCAGGTGCAGGTCGTGCAGGCGCGAGACCCAGAACCGCAGCGCGGCGGCACGCAGCGTCCCGCGCCAGGCGCGGTGCTCCGCGGCGGTGAGCGGACGCACCGCGTGGTAGGCCTGCATCAGCGCGGCGGCGCGGGGTAGGTCGAACTCGCCGCTGTCGAGGTCGACGCACCAGTCGTTCAAGGTGACGGCGAGGTCGTACAGCCAGGTGTCGCGTCCCGCGAAGTAGAAATCGATCGCGCCCCCGATCGCGTCGGACTCGAACAGAACGTTGTCGCGGAACAGGTCGGCGTGAATCGGTCCCGAAGGCAGCGCGGTGTAGCCCGCTTCGTGCGCGAATCGATCCTGGAATTCGATCTCGGCCAGCAGTGCGGCCAGCGTCGCCTCGGGCAGGTGAGGCCGCAGCTGCACAGCCGCGAGCTTCCACCACGCCAGCCCGCGCGGGTTCGGCTGGGAGATCGGGAAATCCTGCGCCTCGAGGTGCAGGCGCCCCAGGAAGCCGCCCACGAGCTCGCATTGCCGGGGCGAAGGCTGCTCGACGGCACGCCCGGGAACGCGCGACACGATCGCCACCGGCTTGCCGTGCACCTCGGCCGCGAGCGACCCGCGGTCGGTCTCGGCCGGCAGCGGCACCGGCAGGCGACGGCGCGCCAGGTGCTGCATCAGCCCGAGATAGAACGGAAGCTCGCGCGCCGTCAGGCGTTCGAACACCGTCAGCACGAAGCGGCCGGCGTCGGTCGTGAGGAAGAAGTTGCTGTTCTCGATGCCGCGTTCGATGCCTTGGAAGTCGATCAGGCGCCCGAGCGCGTAGTGGCCCAGCAGCGCAACGATCTCGTCGCGCGTCAGCGCGGTGAACACGGCCATTTTCGACAGCGACAGCGTGTGCCGGGATCAGAAGTCGAAGCGCCAGAAGCGCGGCACCGACAGACCCGGGCTCGTTTCGAGCACCGAACGGGGCGGCTGTCCCTCCAGATTGAGGATCGTGTAGCTGTAGGTCGTGTGAGCGGGCGTCACCACGATCTCGACCAGGTGGCGTCCTCGCCGGTGCTCCTCGAAGCGGACGTCGGGCTGCGCGACGATGCGCGGCTTCTCCTTCTGGTCGGGTTGGGCCGCGGCATCGGCCGCGACATCGGTGCGCGGCGCGCCTGCAGCCGGCGCCGGCGGGGATGCGGCGGCGTCGGATGCGGATGGCGCAGCCGGCGGCGGTGGCGGAGCATCGATCGCAGGCGGCGGCGGACCCTCGGCAGACACCGCGTACGGCACGGCGAGCGCCGCCGCGAACGCCGCGAGCGCGGCGGCACGGCAGGTACGAGCGAACGACACCGCCGGACCAGGCTTCATGGGCACATTTTACCCCTGCGCGCGGCGGCGCCGCACTCCGGCGCCGGGCTCTCAGAGGTACAACAACTGGTCGCGCTCGTCACCCGCCTGCTCGAAGCCGCGCTTCTCGTAGAAATCGAAGATCGCGTCGACGACCTGGTCGGCGTCGTCGATCAATTGCATCAGGTCCATGTCCTGGGGCGAGATCATGCCGTCGCCGACCAGACGCTCCTTCATCCAGTGCAGGAGCCCGCTCCAGAAGTCGCCACCGACCAGGATGATCGGGATGCGCCGGCCCATGCCGGTCTGGATCAGCGTCAGCGCCTCGGTCAGCTCGTCGAGCGTGCCGAATCCTCCCGGCATCACGACATAGGCGCTCGCGTACTTGACGAACGCCACCTTGCGCGCGAAAAAATGCCTGAACCTCAGCGTGATGTCCTGGAACGGATTGCCGTGCTGCTCGAAGGGCAGCTCGATGTTCAAGCCCACGCTGGGCGAGCGGCCTCCGTGGGCGCCCCGGTTGGCGGCCTCCATCGCGCCCGGGCCGCCGCCGCTGATCACGGCGAAGCCGGCGTCCGACAGCTTGCGCGCGATTTCGGCCGTCTGGCGGTACAGGGCCGAGTCCGGCTGCAGGCGGGCGCTGCCGAAAATCGACACCGCGGGCCGCACTTCCGCCAGCCGCTCGGAGGCCTCGACGAACTCCGAGATAATGCCCCACAGCTGCCAGGACTCGCGCGCCTTGACGTTCGTGGCGCGCTCCTGGCCGGTGACGGCGCGCAGGCTCGGGATATTCTTCTGTCGATCGAGCATCGGTAACTCCTGTTCAAAGGTCGCTTCGAAGGCCTCACGGTCAACCCATGAAAACGCTTCTCCTGGTCGACGGCTCGGGGTACTTATACCGCGCCTTTCATGCGCTGCCCGACCTGCGCACTTCGCGCGGGGAACCGACCGGGGCGGTGCGCGGCTTCATCGGCATGCTTCGGGTCCTGCGCGAGGAGGTTCCGTGCGACTACTGCGGCTGCGTCTTCGATGCCAAGGGCAAGACCTTCCGCGACGAGCTGTTCCCCGATTACAAGGCCAACCGGCCGCCGATGCCGGACGATCTGGCGGCGCAGATTCCCGCGATCCGGGAAGCGGTGGAGGCGCTCGGCTGGCCCATCATCGAGATCGAGGGCGTCGAGGCCGACGACGTGATCGGCACCCTCGCGCGGCAGGCGGCCGCGCGCGGCGTGCGCACCGTGGTCTCGACGGGCGACAAGGATCTCGCGCAACTGGTCGGCGACTCGATCGAGCTGATCGACACGATGAGCCGCGACGGCGGGCCGTCGCGCCGCACGGACCGCGCGCGGGTCGTCGAGCGCTTCGGCGTGCCGCCGGAGCGCATCGTCGACTATCTGGCGCTGGTCGGCGACACGGTCGACAACGTGCCCGGGGTCGAGAAGGTCGGCCCGAAAACCGCCGCCCGCTGGCTCGAGCAATACGGGTCGCTCGACGGCGTGATCGCGCACGCGTCCGGGATCCCGGGCGCCGCCGGCGAGAACCTGCGCAAGGCGCTCGGCTGGCTGCCGACCGCGCGCCAGCTGGTCACCGTGCGCACCGATGTCGACCTGGGCCAACCCCCGCTCACGGTCGACGCGCTCGCCGTGCGCGAGCCCGACCGCGAAGCGCTCAACCGGATCTATACGCGGCACGAATTTCGCACGTGGCTGCGCGATCCGCCGCCCGAGGCCAGGCCGCGCCCGGGAGGCGAGGCCGATTCCGGGGCCGCGGCCGCTGGCACCGAGGCCGACTCCCCGCCGGCGGCCCGGTCCGCCCCGCCCGAGGTGCACTACGAGACGGTCCTGAGCCGCGAGCAGCTCGACCGCTGGCTCGCGCGGATCGAGGGCGCCGCGCTGACCTGCGTCGATACCGAGACCACGTCGCTCGAGCCGATGGCGGCGCAGCTGGTCGGGATATCGCTGTCGGTCGAACCCCATCACGCGTGCTATATACCGCTCGCGCACCGCTACACCGGCGCGCCGGCGCAGCTCGACCGCGCCGGGGTGCTGGATCGCCTGCGACCCTGGCTCGAAAGCGCGCGCCACGCGAAAGTCGGCCAGCACCTGAAGTACGACGCCCACGTGTTCGCCAACCACGGCGTGCGCCTCGAAGGCATCGCGCACGACACGCTGCTGCAGTCCTATGTGCTCGAGGCGCACCGGTCGCACGACCTGGACGCGCTCGCGCTGCGCCATCTCGGCCGCGACACGATCACCTACGAGCAGGTGTGCGGCAAGGGCGCCAGGCAGATCCCGTTCGAGCAGGTCAGCGTCGAGCGCGCCACCGAGTACTCGGCCGAGGACGCCGAGGTCGCGCTCGAGCTGCACCAGAAGCTGTGGGCCCGGCTTGCCGGGGACGAGGGCCTGCGCTTCATCTACGAATCGATCGAGATGCCGGTGTCCAAGGTGCTGTATGCGATGGAGCGCCACGGCGTGCTGATCGACCCCGCGCGCCTGGCGGCCCAGAGCCGCGAGCTCGGCGCGCGGATCGCGGCGCTCGAGGCGCGCGCCTTCGAGCTCGCGGGCCAGCCGTTCAATCTCGGTTCGCCGAAGCAGATCGGCGAGGTCCTGTTCGGCAAGCTGGGCCTGCCGGCGATCAAGAAGACCGCCGGCGGCGCGCCCAGCACCGACGAGGACGTGCTCGAGAAGCTGGCCGAGGACTACCCGCTGCCCAAGGCGCTGCTCGAGCACCGGGCGCTGTCGAAGCTGCGATCGACCTACTGCGACAAGCTGCCCGCGAGCGTCAACCCGGCGACCGGGCGCGTGCACACGACCTATGGCCAGGCGATCGCGATCACCGGCCGGCTGTCCTCCTCCGACCCGAATCTGCAGAACATCCCGGCGCGTACGCCCGAAGGCCGGCGGATCCGCGAAGCCTTCGTCGCGCCGCCGGGCTCGAAGATCGTCTCGGCCGACTACTCGCAGGTCGAGCTGCGGATCATGGCCCACATTTCGGGCGACCCGGGCCTGCTCGACGCGTTCGCGCGCGGTCATGACGTGCACCGAGCGACCGCGGCCGAGGTGTTCGGCGTGCCGCCCGAGCAGGTCAGCGCCGATCAGCGGCGCACCGCCAAGGTGATCAACTTCGGCCTGATCTACGGCATGTCCTCGTTCGGGCTGGCGACCAACCTCGGCATCGCGAGGGACGCGGCCAAGCTCTACATCGACCGCTACTTCGCCCGCTACCCGGGTGTGGCGCGCTACATGGAGACCACGCGCGCGTCGGCGCACCGCCAGGGGTATGTCGAGACCGTCTTCGGCCGCCGGCTGTGGCTGCCGGAGATCAACTCGCCCAACGGCCCGCGCCGCCAGGGGGCCGAGCGCGCGGCGATCAACGCGCCGATGCAGGGCACCGCGGCCGACCTGATCAAGCAGGCGATGATCGCCACCGACGAGTGGCTGCGGCGCGAAGGTCTGGCCACGAGGCTGGTGATGCAGGTGCACGACGAGCTGGTGTTCGAGGTGCCGGAAGGCGAAATCGAACGCGTGAGGGAGCAGGTGCCGAAGCTGATGAGCGGGGTGGCAAAGCTGAAGGTGCCGCTCGAGGTCGACGTGGGGGTTGGCGACAACTGGGATCAGGCGCATTGAGCGCTTCCGCGAGCCACGGGCATCGCCTCGGCAGGCGTCATGGCCGGGCTTGTCCCGGCCATCCGCGTCGGTGCGGGGCGCGAGCGCTTCGTCGGGCGCCGACGTGGATCCCCGGGACAAGCCCGGGGATGACCCGCTCATGTATGGTCGCCAAACAGCGTCATGGCCGGGCTTGTCCCGGCCATCCACGTCGGTGCGGG
>CAZEIW010000141.1:0-19156 GCA_964512305.1 uncultured Burkholderiaceae bacterium
ACGTAATACGGATAGCCGGGCACCCTGCGATAGGTGCTGATGCGCTCGACGCCGTCGAAACCGTTGGTCGACGTGAAGGTGCCGCCGTCGGGATTCGCCACCACCGCGGCCCTGAAGGCGTTCGACACCGCTCCGGTGCCGGCCGCCGATTCCGGTCCCGGAAGCGGCGGCTCGCGAACCACCGGGGCGAACTCGAGGTCGCGGATGGCCAGCAATCCGTTCGTGCCGAGGTCGATGCCGGTAAACGCCTTGCGAAATCGTTCCTGGCCGATCGTTGCGAAGACGATGCCCCCGAATCCGCCGACGCGCGAGTCGATCCGCCTGGCGACGATCACCCCATCCTCGTTGCCGCCGCTCTTGCTGGCCGTGAAGAAGCGCACGCCCGCCCGCGAATCGTCGCGCAGCTGGGTGAAGAACGGCCGCGCGGCGACGTTCGCACGCGAAACGGAACCTTGGCCGGCGGCCACGACGATCTCGCCACGATCGTCCGCCACGCCGAGCGTGTCGAAATCGGGCTGCCGGGAGAACGCCCGCACGAGGAAATCGTTCAGCGTGTGGCCGTCGATCCCGCCTTCGGCGATCTCGCGCTGGAGCTCGTCGGCAATCGTCAGCAGGGCCCGGTCGGTGCGCTGGAACGAATCGGTGACGCCGCGATCGAGGAGCTGCGCGATGTTCTGGGTCGCCACGGAGGCCCGCTCGCGGTGGTCGTCGCGGCTGCGCACCAGCGACAGGACCACCAGCGCCAGCACGAGCGAATTGAGCAGCACGAAGCCCGCGACCAGGGCGCGGCTGAAGCTCGCCATTTGCGTCCAGCGGGCAAGGAATTGGAAGTGGGTGCTCATCAAAGGCCGGCTGGGACCCGGTCGGTGCCCGAGGTATTAGGACGCGTCCGCACTTGTACCAAGGATATATCCCGGGCGGCAGATTAGCCCCAACGCCAACTACGGAAATATCTCACACCAGAACCAGAAATATCCCATATTCACGTGGTAAACGATTCGCATTAACATCGGCTCTGACTAGGGTCATTGATTCCCAAGTCGGGTTCTGATAGCACCGGTGTCGTTGCGGTGCACAACGGTTGGTTCGAGGCGAGGTGACGAAAATGAAATGGATCAGGGCAATCGCGGTCGTACTTGCGGTGTTTGCGCCGTTCATCATGGTCGCATATGCGTTGGCGATCGTCCCGGACACGCTGCACGTTCTCAAGAACCTGGGCGGCCTCGACGGCCTGTGGCTCGTCATGCTGGGCCTGATGATGGTCGGGACCTACTACTTCCTCGCCGTCTACGTGTGGGAGGAAGACGAGATCCATGCCGACTTCGTCCGCCTTGACGCCGACCACGACGGTTACATCGCCCGCGCCGACGCGGCCCCATGGCGGCGCCTGGCGAAGGACTTCGACAAGTTCGACCTCGACCATGACGGCAGGCTGTCGCGGGTCGAGTTCGAGGCATTCGAGCATTCGCTCGCGCACTGACCCCCTCCGCTTCCACCCCCAGCGAAGCGGCGCGGCCGGCACCTCCCCAAGGGGTCGGCCGCGTTTTTTTCCCCCGCCTGTTCAGGCGATGCAGGACGCCGTTGCTCTCGCGTACTTGCGTGTGCCGTGATGACCATCCGCCCGTCATCGGTACGCGGCCTCATTGTTCCGGCGCGATCGATGCAAGCGATTCATCGTGACCAAGTCCGGCGAAGGGCTACGTACGTATGTTTCTCATTCCCATTCAGTGAGCGATGTGCTACAAAGAAAACAACAACAAAGACACTGTCAGATTTCTGGGTCAGCGGGTTCCTGATGCGCCGCCCACCTTCTCGCGGCGCTCGATACCTGCAAAGAAAGAGGTGACAAAAATGAGATGGATCAAGGCAGTCGCAGTCGTACTGGCGGTGTTCGCGCCATTCATCATGGTCGGCTACGCGCTGGCCATCGTCCCCACGAACCTCATCAAGAACCTGGGCGGTGTCGACTGGCTCTGGCTGGTCATGCTGGGCCTCATGATGGTCGGAACGTACTACTTCCTCGCCGTTTACGTGTGGGAAGAAGACGAGATCTACGCCGACTTCGTGCGGCTCGATGCCGACCACGACGGCTACATCAGCCGCGCAGACGCGACGTCGTGGAAGCGGCTTGCCAGGGAGTTCGACAAGTTCGATCTGGACCGCGACGGCAAACTGTCGCGCATCGAGTTCGAGGAGTTCGAGCACTCGCTGGCGCACTAGATCGTTTGCGAGCCAACGAACGGGTGCTTGCACCCTTCGAAAAGAGCCCGGACGACGTCCGGGCTTTTTTTCGAGCCGGCTCAGGTCCCGCGGGCGGCGCTTGCCGCAATGCAGCAAACTATCACCGCCATGCGGACACCGGCATCGGATCACCGATGCGAATTAAATGCGCATAAGTGACGCTTATCGCCGGATCGGCTGCGCGGCGCGTTTGGACAATGCCGTCATGGTCAAAGGCGCGACCGCCCCGGGCTGACTGTGCCGCCCGTTCCGGTCGCCTCGACGCGAATCGTGAACGAAAGGCGGCTTTCCATGGACGGATTTCATCGCTCGTTGCACACGGTATTGGCGGTCGCCGCGCTCTGCGGCGGGGCCGCGTTCGCGGTCGCCGAGCACGCGACCAAGGACGAAGCGGTCGCGATGGTCAAGAAAGGCGTGGCCTTCATCAAGGCCAACGGCGCCGAAAGGAGCTACGCCGAGATCACCGACAAGAAGGGCCGTTTCGTCGACCGCGACCTGTATCTCGTGGTCTACGGCCTCGACGGGGTGGTCCACGCGCACGGCGCCAACGAGAAGATGGTCGGGCGCAACCTGATCGACCTCAAGGACATCGACGGCCGGCCGTTCGTCAAGGAGCGCGTCGACATGGCTCAGAAGCAGCCGACCTTCTGGCAGGACTACAAGTTCTCCGATCCGGTGACGAAGAAGATCGAACCCAAGCAGATGTACTGCGAGCGCCTGGACGAGACGGTGGTCTGCGGCGGCGTCTACCGGTAAGCGTCGGGACGCGCGTCCCGACGGGAACCGCCGGCCGCGGCCGTGCGGGCCCACCCTGAAAGCGACCGATGAAGATCCTGCACAAGATGCTGGCGGCCCCGGCCGTGGCGATCGGGCTGATGCTGGTCGTCGCCGGCGTGGCCGCGTACGACATGCATCGCGGGCGCGACGCGCTGCACGAGTTCAGCACGGTGCATTTGCAGGCGCTGCGCGTGACGAGCGACGTGCGCCACGAGCTCGCCGCCGTGCGCTCCGACGTCTACCGCCTGTTCACGGTGATGGGCAATTTCGACGAGGCCCGCGTCAAGACCGAGCGCGCCGAGCTGCGCAAGCGCCTGGATGCCGCCGCCGCGATGCTCGAAGGCCTGCGCTCGGCCGGCGTGCCCGAGGGCACCGGCGCGGGTGACGAAGCGGGCCGGCTGACGGACGCGGCGACCGCCGCGATCGGCAAGTACGCAAAGAAGGCCGACGATGCGATCGACATGGGCAGCGTCGACGTCAACACCGGCGTCGCGTCGATGATGTCGGCCGACGAGCAGTACAAGGCCACGCTCGAGCAGGTCGCCGCCGCCGCCCGCTACGCGGACGATCGCGCCCGGCAGACGATGGCCGCGACCGAAGCCCTGGCGGACAGGTCGCTTGCGGTGATGGGCGTCGTCGTGGCGCTCGCCGTCGCGGCGGCATTCGCCGTCGCGCTGCGCTTCGCGCGGCGAACCTCGGGCGAGCTGGGCGCGACCGCGCGGTCGGCCGGGGCGCTGGCGCAGGGCGATCTGACCGCGACCTTTTCCGTCAATTCGCGCGACGAGCTCGGCCAGCTGGTCGAGGCGCTGGAAGCGATGCGCGCCGCGTTCATGCGTGTGCTGGCCGACATCCGCTCGGCCTCCGACTCGGTGAGCCACGCCAGCCGGGAGATCGACGCCGGCAATCGCAACCTGGGCACCCGCACGGAACAGCAGGCGAGCAGCCTGCAGGAGACCGCGGCGTCGATGGAGCAGCTTTCGACCACGGTCAAGCACAACGCCGACAACGCGCGCCAGGCCAACGATCTCGCGGTCGCCGCATCCGGCGTCGCGGCCAAGGGCGGCGATGCGGTCGCGCGGGTGGTGGCGACGATGAACGCAATCAGCGAGCAGAGCCGCAAGATCGCCGAGATCATCAACGTCATCGACGGCATCGCGTTCCAGACCAACATCCTGGCGCTCAACGCCGCGGTCGAGGCGGCGCGCGCGGGCGACTCGGGACGGGGCTTCGCGGTGGTGGCGGGCGAGGTCCGCAACCTGGCGCAGCGCAGTACCCAGGCGGCGCGCGAGATCAAGGACCTGATCGGCGCCAGCGTCGAGAAGGTCGATGCCGGCGCGCGCGAGGTCGCCGAAGCCGGCTCGACGATGACCGACATCGTCGATCGCGTGAAGCGCGTGACCGAGCTGATCGGCGAGATCACGGCCGCGACGCTCGAGCAGTCGAGCGGCATCGGCCAGGTCAAACAGGCGGTGACGCAGATCGACGAGATGACGCAGCAGAACGCCGGGCTGGTCGAGCAGTCTGCCGCCGCCGCCGAGTCGCTGAACCGTCAGGCCGCGCGCCTCGCGGAGGCAGTGGCCGTGTTCAAGCTGGCCGGGACCCCCGCGGCGATCGCGCACGCGTGAGCGCGCAATAAGCGGGCGAAGACACGAGGCCGCGCTCGCGGCTTCGCGCCCGCGGCGGCCGCTGCAACGCGGCAAAACCTCGCAGGCAAATCGACTTAAAGCCCCGGGCGCGTCGGCTTAAGAACGCCGCGCGCGCCTGCCGGCCCGAGCGTATATTTTCCTGGCGGATCGCTGCCGCGGTGCGGACGGCGGCGACATAACAACGACAGGAGACGATTGATGAGCACGACGAGTATCGGCCCAAGCCGGCTGCAGTCGAGACTGGGATGGATCGCGATCGCGGTCGTGGGGGCGATCTCCCTCGGGGTCGTCGCCCTGAATCGCGGCGAAACCATCAGCGCCGCGTGGCTGGTCGCCGCGGCGCTGTGCGTGTATTTCATCGCATTCCGCTTCTACGCGCTCTTCATCGCCAACAACGTGCTGGGCGTCGACCCGACGCGCCAGACGCCCGCCTACCGCCACAACGACGGGCTCGACTACGTTCCGACCAATCGCTACGTGCTCTATGGCCACCACTTCGCGGCGATCGCCGGCGCGGGCCCGCTGGTGGGCCCGGTGCTCGCGGCACAGATGGGGTATCTGCCGGGCACGATCTGGATCCTGGCCGGCGTCGTGTTCGCCGGCGCGGTGCAGGACATGACGGTGCTGTTCCTGTCGATGCGCCGCGACGGGCGCTCGCTGGGCGACATCGTGCGCTCCGAGATGGGGCCGGTGGCGGGCGGGGTCGCGCTGGTGGGCGTCCTGCTGATCATGATCATCCTGCTCGCCGTGCTGGCGCTGGTGGTGGTCAAGGCGCTGATGGGAAGCCCGTGGGGCACGTTCACGGTGTTCTGCACGATCCCGATCGCGCTGATCATGGGCGTGTACGCGCGCTTCATCCGCGTCGGGCGCATCGCCGAGATGTCGGCGATCGGCGTCGTGCTGCTCCTGCTCGCGCTGATCTTCGGCAAGAACGTCGCGGAAGACCCGCAACTCGCCGCGATGTTCGACCTGCGCGGCGAGACGCTGGCGGTTGCCATCATCGGCTACGGCTTCGTCGCCTCGGTGCTGCCGGTGTGGCTGCTGCTGGCGCCGCGCGACTACCTGTCCACCTTCCTCAAGGTCGGCACGATCGCGCTGCTCGCGGTGGGCATCCTGCTCGTGCATCCCGACCTGAAGATGCCGGCCCTGACCAAGTTCGTCGACGGCACCGGTCCGGTGTGGTCGGGCACGCTGTTCCCGTTCCTGTTCATCACGATCGCCTGCGGCTCCGTGTCGGGTTTCCATGCGCTGATCTCGTCGGGCACGACGCCGAAGATGATCGAGAACGAGAGCCAGGTGCGCTTCATCGGCTACGGCGCGATGCTGACCGAGTCCTTCGTCGCCATCATGGCGCTGATCGCGGCTTCGATCCTGGAGCCGGGCGTGTACTTCGCGATGAACAGCCCGGCCGGGGTCATCGGGACCACGGCGGCGCAGGCGGCGCAGACGATCTCGCAGTGGGGCTTCACCGTCACGCCCGACACGCTCACGCAGATCGCCCAGGACGTGGGCGAGAAGACGCTGCTGTCGCGCGCCGGCGGCGCGCCAACGCTGGCGGTTGGCATGGCCAGCATCCTGTCCGGCATGTTCGGGGGCAAGGCCCTGATGGCCCTGTGGTACCACTTTGCGATCCTGTTCGAGGCGCTGTTCATCCTGACCACGGTCGACGCCGGCACGCGCGTGGCGCGCTTCATGATCCAGGACCTCGTGGGCAGCGTCGTGCCGTCGTTCCGCCGCACCGAGTCCTGGGGCAACAACCTCGCCGGCTCGGGGATCGCGGTGCTCGCCTGGGGCTACTTCCTGTACCAGGGCGTGATCGACCCGCTGGGCGGCATCAACACGCTGTGGCCGCTGTTCGGCATCTCCAACCAGATGCTGGCCGGCATCGCATTGATCATGTGCACCGTGGTGCTGTTCAAGATGAAGCGCGAGCGCTTCGCCTTGATCACGGTCGTGCCCGCCGTGTGGCTGCTGGTGTGCACGCTGACCGCGGGCCTGCAGAAGGTGTTCGACGCCACCCCGGCGATCGGCTTCCTGGCCCATGCGAGCAAGTTCGGCGAGGCCGCGGCCGCCGGCAAGATCCTTGGGCCGGCCAAGACGATGGAGCAGATGAACCGGATCGTGTTCAACGACTACGTCGATGCGACCCTCGCGGGACTGTTCGTCCTGGTCGTGATCGCGGTGGCGGTGTTCGGCCTGGCCGGGATCCGCAAGGCCTTGCGCGCGCCGACGGCGACCGCGGTCGAGGTCGGCGTGGCCGGCGCGGTCGCGGGGGGCTAGCGGTGGCACGCGTGTCGCGTTTCAGCATCTGGGCGACGCGGACGGCGCGCCTGATGATCGGCATCCCGGACTACGAGACGTACGTCAAGCACCGGCAGACGTCTCATCCCGGCGAGCCGGTGATGACCTACGAGGAGTTCTTCCGCGAGCGCCAGGACGCGCGCTACGCGGTCGGGAAGGGCCGCTTCCGGGGTTGCTGCTAGAGGTTGTCTCCGTAGGCAATGCTCCCCTCTCCCGCTTGCGGGAGAGGGGCCGGGGGTGAGGGCGGAGGCCGAAGCTGCGCTCGCAACCCTCACCCCCACCCCTCTCCCGCAAGCGGGAGAGGGGACGCGCGAGCGTTGTCACGGCTACCCAAGCTCCGGTGATCGCAACGCCGGGCCGGTCAGCGCGCGTGCGGCGGATCACGGCGCGGCCTTGCTGAATCCTCCATAGAAGCCTGGCTCGCGCGCGGCGATGCTGCGGGCACTGGGCCTGCGGGTGGCGCGCGATCGAGCGCGCGGCCGGCGCCGGGCCGGGAGGCTCGCATGTCCGTGTTCGGCCTGATGGTGCTGTTCGACCCGGCGCGCGCGCCGCTCGCCGCGGCGGTGCGCATGCTGCTCGCGCTGGCCGCGATCGCCCGCCTTGCCGCGCAGACCGCCCGCCTGATGGTCGGGATTCCGGACTACGCGGCCTACGTGGAACACCGGCGCCGCTTCCACCCCGGCGGGCCCGTGATGAGCTATGAGGCGTTTTTCCGCGAGCGGCAGGAAGCGCGGTACAGGAAGGGGCGGTACGGCGGGTTCTGCTAGTTCCGTTTTCCGCCTCGACGGAGGGGCGCCGCAGCCTCGGCCCGGCGCGGGCGAGGGCGGTTGGGCTGACGCGCCGCGTCATGCGAGTGAGAATCGCGGCGTGTAACCTCTAGCCCGCGATGGACTTGCCGGCGTACGACGGACCGCTGAAGCGAGAATGAATCTGCTGCACTACCGGGCGTCGGTCTGGCTGGTCCTGCTGGGATGGCTGGTGTTCGCGCCGGCGCTTCTGCTGACCCTGCGCGGTGTGCGGCGCCGCTTCGTCGAGCGCGGGCTGGTCGAGCATGCATGGCTCGGCGGTGCCGTTTGCGTCGCCCTGCTCTGGATGTTCGAGGTCCGGGTCGGCAACGGGCCCGCTTTCGGCATGCTTGGCTGCGGCCTTTATGCGCTGGTGTTCGGCCGAGACCGGGCGATCCTCGGGCTGACGCTCGCGCTCGTGCTGCACACCGCGCTCAACGACGGCGCATGGGCGAACCTGGGATTAAACGGCGTCCTGTTCGCGCTTGTTCCGGCGCTGATCGCGGGCACCCTGCAACGCCGGATCGAGGCGCACCTGCCGCACAACCTGTTCGTCTTCATCATCGGCAACGGCATGTTCGCGACGCTGGTCGCGACCGCCGTGACCAGCCTCGCGCTGATCGGGGCATCGCTCGCGGGCGGCGCCTCGCACGCGGTGGCGGATCTTGGCGAATACGTCGGCGCGGCCATGCTGCTGGCCTGGAGCGAAGCCATCGTCAGCGGCATGCTGTTTTCGGCGCTGGTCATCTTCCTGCCCGCGGTCGTGCTGACCTTCCACGAAGACATCTATCTGCCGCGCCGCTGAGCGCGGCGCACGCGCTTGCCGCCCGCGGCCGTGCTGCGGTTGCGCGAACGGCGGCCTGCGCCACCACTGAGAGCGTCTCATCCCGTCCGGCAAGCCCGTCGCCGCGGCTCGCGGCTTCGCGCGTCGCATCGGCGCATCACCGCAGGCGCGGCTTGATCTCCGGACGCTCGATTTCGGTAAGCTTGTCCCGACTCGAAAGCACCCAGTTTCGGTCGAGACGGCACACGGACCAAGAACCGGGTGGCAGCAAGAATGACGCCTGTGAATGCCGCGGGGGGTGCTCGAGGGGGGCGCAGCCACCCCTCGAAGCCGATCCTCACGCTTTTCGGTTCCGAAGCTGCAGATGCCAAACGTCCAGCTCCGCCGCCCTTCGGAGCTACGGTTCATAAAAAGAGGGAGGGTCGGTCATGGTGCAACGCTTTGCACTCGTTCGTGGATGGCGGCTCGCGCGCGGCGGGCGTCGCCCGCGGGCACTGCTCTCTCTCGCCGCGCTGCTCGCCGGCGCCGACCTGATGCCGGCGGCTCCCGCGCTCGCCGACGACGGTGTCGCGGTCAACGATCTCGGCGCGGTCGTCGTGCACGCGCGGCGCCGCGAGGAGCGGCTGACCGACGCGCCCGTCGCCGTCACGGTCGAGACCGGCGAACAGCTGCAACAGGAAAATGCGGTGCTGTTCGAGGACATCGCCCGCGACGTGCCCAATTTGCGCATGATGCAGTCGCCGCGCTCGGTGTCGGCGCTCGAGGTCACGATGCGCGGCCAGACCGCGATCAGCTCGGCGATCGTCTACGACCCGGCGGTCGGCATCTATGTCGACGGCGTCTACGTCGCCAACGGCCAGGCGGCGATGGCCACGCTGCTCGACATCGACAGCGTCGAGATCGTCCGCGGTGCGCAGGGCACCCTGTTCGGCCGCAACAACACCGGCGGCTCGATTTCGTTCCGCACCAACCGGCCCCAGCTCGGCGTCTTCGGCGCCGACGCGGCCGCCGCAGCGGGCGCCGACCACCTGTTCATGGGCCGCGGCATCGTGAACCTCCCGGTCGGCGACACCCTGGCGTTCAGGCTCGCCTACCAGGACAACGAGCGCAACGGCTACGGCACCAGCACCGGCAGCGGCCAGGACGACTTCGGCAACCAGCACCGCTACCAGGCGCGGCTGGGCGCGCTGTGGCGGCCGAATGCGGCGTTCGACGCGTACTTCACGGTCGAGCACCTCGAGGCCAACGAGACCGGCGCGTTGCTGCATCCGCTGCACGGCACGCAGGCCGAGCTGATCGGGCAGGCGCTGCCGCTGGTCGGCCTGCCGCCGGCTTCGGTGCCGGACAACTTCTACCAGACCAACGCGGACTTTCCGTCGCACGACCGTTCGCGCCTCGACGCCACGCAGCTGACGCTGACCCAGGCGATCGGCGATGCGATGGCGGCCAAGCTCATCCTCGGCTACCGGCATCTGCACAACGACACCGCGATCGACATCGACGCGATGAACATGCCGCTGGCGAACTCGACGCTGATCAACTCGTCGAACCAGAAGAGCGCCGAGTTCCAGCTTTCCGGCAGCGCGCTCGACCGCCACCTCGACTGGGTCGGCGGGCTTTACTGGTTTCGCGACGACGGGTCGGCGGGGTCCGTGCTGCAGCCGCCGTCGGCGCCGTTCGAAGCGCTGATCAATCCGCTGTTTCCGAACCTGCCGCCGCAGGTCCAGGCGGTCCTGCTGTCGCCCGCGATCGAGAGCAACGCCGCGCAGAACGAGTCGGCCGCCGGTTTCGTGCATGGCGAGTATCACCTGAGCGATCGCTGGTCGGCCGCCGCCGGCGTGCGCCGCACGGCCGACACGCGCAAGCTGTCCGAGAACACCTACGCCGACACGCCGTTCGGGCAGTCGTGCGCGATCCTCGATGCGAGCACCGGCCTGCCCGCCAACGGCGGCGGGCCGTGCCCGCCGATCGACAAGCAGGTCCGTTTTTCCTACTGGTCGTACGAGCTGTCGACCCGCTACCGGTTCAGCGACACGCTGAACGGCTACCTGCGCACCGGCCGCGCGCAGCGCTCGGGCGGCTGGAACGCGCCGGTCAACACGCTGCAGGACGAGCCGTTCCAGCCCGAGCAGCTGACCGACTACGAGATCGGCCTGAAGGCCGACCTGCTGGGCGGCGCGCTGCTGGTCGACGGCGACGTGTTCTACGGCCGCTACGACGAGATGCAGCGCCTGATCGCGCGGCTGATCCAGAATACGCCGACCACCTTCGTGATCAACGCCGGGCGGGCGCGGGTGAGCGGCGCGGAGCTGGAGGCGAGCTGGCGCGTGTCGGCGCCCCTGTCGCTGCACGCGGCGTTCGGCTTCACCCAGGCGCGCTACCGCGAATTCACGTACCAGCCCGATCCGACGCAACCGGCGACCGTCAATCTGGCGACCAACGACTTCTACCAGACACCGCGGTTCACGGCGAGCCTTGGCGGCAACTACGACTGGCGTCTCGATTCCGGCTCGGTGCGGCTGCACGCCGACTACGCGTGGCAGGACCACATCCAGTTCAACGTGATCAACGACTTCAACTATCAGGGCTCGTACGGCACGCTGAACGCTCGCGCCGCCTACGCGAGCGGCGACGCGACCTGGGATGCGGCGCTCTTCGGCACCAACCTCACGGGGCGCCACTACGCCGCCACCGGCGGCACCGTCGGAGCCAACCCGCTCGTTCCCGGACCACCGCCGATCTCGTGGCAGATCCCGGGCCCGCCCCGGCTGTACGGGATCGAAGTCGGCTACCACTTCGGCAACCGGCGTTGACTCGAAGCGCGGCTCGACGGTGGCCGCGCCGGAACCGCGCGCGGCCACCCGTCGCGCCGTCCTTGGTTTCGCCGCCTTTCGCGGCGCTCCTCTTCGCGACGCTGCTCGGCGTGCTGCCGATGGCTGCCGCGCCGGCCGAGCCGACCGCCCCCGCCCAGGCACCGCCCGCCCCCGAGCCGGCCACCGGAATCGCGCGCTGGTTCGATCCCGACAGCGCGCCGTTCATCCCGGTACCCGAGATCGAAACCTCGCCGCAGAGCGGCGTCACGGTGGGCGTCATCCCGGTGTTCCTTTCGACCAACCGGAAGGGGGAGATCGACCAGATACTGGCCCCCGACATCATCCACAGCTCGTATTTCGGCTGGGGCGCGCGCTGGCGCACGTTCAGGAATCCATCCGAAGACGAGCGCTGGTCGGTCGTCGGCGGCGGCAAGGAGCACGCCGAGCGCGAGTTCGACGCCGAGTACGACCTCGGACTGCTGCGCGAGCGCGACTGGTCCTGGGTGCTGCACGCGATGTACGACCGCAGCGCGACCGGGCGCTTCTACGGCGTGGGCAACGACTCGCCGAAGAGCGGCGAGACCACCTTCGTCAACAATCAGGGGCGAGTCGAGGTCACGGCCGGGCGCAACTTCAGCCGCTCGGTGCAGCTCGCCTACATGGCGCGCCTGAATACCGTCGAGATCGAGCAAGGGGTCCTCGCGGGCGTTCCGTCGATCGAGACCCGCTACCCGCTGCTGCCCGGCGTCGGCGACGAGCACGAGCTGCATCAGCGCCTGATCCTGAGCTACGACACGCGCGACGCGACCGAGATTCCGCGCCACGGCGAGCGGGTTGCCGCCTTCGCGGGCCTGACGCAGCGCGGCCTGGTGAGCTCCGTGTCGTACTCGTTCGTCGGCGCCGACGTGAGCGCGTACCGGCCGCTGCGCAACGACACGACGCTGGCGATGCACGCCGCGCTGCGCTACATGCCGCGATACACCGACGCGCCGTTCTGGGCGCTGTCGGCCGTGGGCGGAGACACGGACGTGCTCGGCGAGGCTCAGCCGCTGCGGGCTTTCGGCGACAACCGCTACCTCGACCGCAACTCCTTTGCCGGCAGCGTCGAGCTGCGCATGCGGGTGGTCACGGTGCACGCGTTCGCGACCGAGGTCAGTCTCGAGCCGGCGCCGTTCGTCGACTTCGGCAAGGTCTTCGCCCGCATGTCGGAGAACCCTCTGTCGCGCCTGCACCCGGCGGCCGGGCTTGGGATCCGGATGCTTGCGGTCCCGTTCATCGTCGGCTACGTCGACATCGGGTACGGCAAGGACGGTGTCACCGTCTTCACGGGCATCGACTACCCATTCTGAAGGCGGCACGCGCGGCGCGGCGCCTTGCCGTACGATCGCGCGTCGAGGCGCGGGCGGCGAAGCCCACCGCGGAGGAAACGGAGCAACCTGATGCCACCGATTACCCGGATCGAGGACCTGCGGCAGATCGCGATGCGCCGTGTGCCGCGCGCGATCTTCGAGTATGTCGACCACGGGTCTTACGACGAGATCACGCTCAACGCCAACCGCGCCGACCTGCTTGCGTTGCGGCTGCGGCAGCGCGTGATGATCGACGTGTCGCAGCGGTCGCTCGCCACCAGGATCGTCGGCCAGCCTGCATCGATGCCGGTGGCGATCGCGCCGACCGGGCTGACGGGGCTGATGCACGGCGACGGCGAGATTCTGGCCGCGCGCGCGGCGCTGGCCGCCGGCATCCCGTTTTGCCTGTCGACGATGTCGATCTGCTCGATCGAGGACGTGCAGCAGGCGGTCGGCGAACCGTTCTGGTTCCAGCTCTACGTGATGCGCGACCGCGGTTTCGCGCGCTCGCTGATCGATCGGGCGAAGGCGGCCGGCTGCTCCGCCCTGATGCTGACGCTCGATCTGCAGGTCCAGGGGCAGCGCCATCGCGACATCAAGAACGGGCTCGCGGTGCCTCCGCGCCTGACGCTGGCCAACGCGTTGAACGTCGCGAGCAAGCCGGGCTGGGTGATGCAGATGCTCGCCGCGAAGCGGCGCTCGTTCGGCAACCTCGAGGGGCACATCAAGGGCGCCGACAGCTTGACCACATTGTCGGAATGGATTGCGGGCCAGTTCGACCCGACGCTCTCGTGGAAGGACATCGAGTGGATCCGCGAGCGCTGGGGCGGCAAGCTGATGGTCAAGGGAGTGCTCGACCCCGAGGACGCCCGCATGGCGGCGGCCAACGGCGTCGATGCGCTGGTGGTGTCCAATCACGGCGGTCGCCAACTCGACAGCGCGCCGTCGTCGATCTCTGCCTTGCCGAAAGTGGTTGAAGCGGTGGGCGATCGAATCGAGGTGATATTCGACGGCGGTGTGCGCAGCGGGCAGGATGTGCTCAAGGCGCTTGCACTGGGCGCGAAGTCCTGCCTGATCGGGCGGGCTTTTCTCTACGGACTCGGCGCCGGCGGCGAGGCGGGAGTCCGCGCGGCGATCGATGTGATACGCAAGGAACTGGATGTCAGCATGGCGTTGGGGGGACTCACCGACGTCAACAAGATCACCCGCGATGCCGTGGTGCCCTGATCGGGCAAGTCGCTACACCTTAATTGCATATTCGCGATCGGCACATCGTCGCCGCGCTGCACGATCGTAGTTTGTGCTTCCCTGCCGCCGATCTTTCCCCTACGATTGCCCGCGACGGTTTCTCGCCGCCGGGTCCTGCTGATCGCCAGATGGGTTTCCGGTGGACTCGGGGGGAAGCCGTGGCCTTCAACCATCAACAACAGCAGGCCATCGCCAAGGGGAGACACCCACCATGTTCACGCAAATTCTCGACCCTACCGGGAATCTGTTTCTCACATGGCTCGTCGCGCTGATTCCGGTCGCAGCGCTGCTGTTCCTGCTGGCGGGGCTGCGCTGGTCGGCATGGGTCGCCACGCTGGTCGGCTCGCTGGTCACGCTCGCGCTCGCGCTATGGGTCTGGCAGATGCCGCTCGAGCAGGGCGTCCAGGCCTATCTCTTCGGATCGGCGACCGGCGTGTGGAACGTCGACTGGATCACTTTCTGGGGCGTGATGCTGTTCAACACGCTGGTCGTCACCGGCACGTTCGACAAGCTCAGGCGCTGGTTGATCGCGCAAGGCACCCAGGATGTCCGCGTGCAGACGATCCTTTTTGCATGGGCCTTCGGCGCGCTGCTCGAAGGGCTGGTCGGCTTCGGGTATCCGTGGGCGTTCGTCGCGCCGATTTTGATCGCGCTGGGCATTCCCGACCTTGACGCAATACGCGTGGCCGCGATCGCGAACAACGCGCCGGTGTCGTACGGCGCGCTGGGTGCGCCCATCATTGCGCTGGCGGCGGTGACCGGTTATCCGCTGCTCGCACTGTCGGGATCGATCAGCAAGATCGTCGCCATCCTCGCCCTTGCGCCGCCGTGGATTCTGCTTTACCTCGTCTCCGGGAAGAAAGGCATGCTGGGAGCCTGGCCCCTGGCGATCGTCGGCTCGCTGGGCTACATCGCGGGGCAGCTGCCGGTCGGCACGTATCTCGGCCCCTATCTTCCGGACGTCGCCGGTTCCATCGTTTGCTTCATCTGCATCCTGCTGCTGCTGAAGGTATGGCGGCCGGCAGAGGTTCTGGGCTATGGCGGCAAGCCGGTGGCCCAAGCAAGCGCCGACAGGACGGCGGGCGCGGCGGCGGCCTCGACGGGCCATGGCCTTGCAGGTGGGGAAGTCGCCCAGGCGTGGATGCCGATCGCCGTCCTCGTCGTGGTGGTGGTGGCGTGGACCGGGCCCTGGTCGAAGCTTCCCGGCATCGTGCTGCTGCACTTGCAGGTGACGGCGGCCTCCTCGATCGCCGAAGGCGCCAAGATCTCGGCCATCTTCAACTGGACGCCGTTCGTGGGCGGCTCCGCGATCCTGGCGTCGTGGATCATCGTCGCGCTGCTGCTGCGCATCAGCCGCCAGCAGCTGGCGGAGATCTTCGCCAAGACGTGGTCGCAGATGTGGGGTGCGCTGCTGGTCGGCGTGTTCATCTTCGGCCTGGCGTACGTCTACAACTTCTCGGGCATGGCCGCGTCGCTCGCGAAGGCGTTCTCGTCGCTGGGCACGGCGTTCATCGTCGTCGCGCCCATCCTCGGCTTCATCGGCGTCGCGCTGTCGGGCAGCAACACATCGACGAACGCCATGTTCGGCAAGTTCCAGGCGCTCGTGGGCCAGATCCTCGGCTTCCCGCCGCTGCTGTTGCCGACCGTCAACTCGGTCGGCGCCGAGATCGGCAAGCCGGTGGCGCCGCAGACCGCCAGCGTCGGCGTGTCGACCACGCGCTTCGTGCGCAACGAGGGCGAGGTGATCCGCCACAACTTCGGCTGGTGCCTGGTGATCCTCGGCTACCTCATCCTCATCAGCGTCGCCTGCTACCTGCTGTTCCCGCAGATCATGCAGGTCTGATCGTCCGGCTCGGGGGTCCCGGTGCGGCGCCGGCGACCCCTTTAGAATGCCGCGGATGTCGAGCACGGGCTTCGTCCATCTGCGGCTTCACTCCGAGTTCTCGGTGGTCGACGGAGTCGTGCGGATCGACGACGTCGTGCGGCGCGCGGCCGCGGACCGGCAGGGCGCGCTGGCGCTGACCGACAGCGCCAACCTGTTCGGCGCGGTGCGCTTCTATTCCGCGGCCCGCGCGGCCGGCGTCAAGCCGATCCTCGGCTGCGACGCGTGGATCTCCAACGACGCCGACCGCGACCAGCCGTTCCGCCTGCTGCTGCTGGTGCAGGACCGCACGGGCTACCTGAACCTGTGCCGCCTGATCTCGCGCGGCTGGCTGGAAAACCAGCGGCGCGATCGCGCCGAGTTGCGCAACGAGTGGTTCGACGAGGCTGCCAGTGCCGGCCTGATCGCGCTGTCGGGCGGGCCGCACGGCGAGATCGGCTCGCTGCTGGCTGGCGGGCAGGGCGCCGCGGCCCGTGCGGCGGCGCAGCGGCTGGCGGCGCGCTTCCCCGGCCGCTTCTACCTCGAGCTGCAGCGCGCCGGCCGCAGCGGCGACGACGCCGCGTGCCGCGCGGCCGTCGGCCTCGCGGTCGAGCTCGGCCTGCCGGTGGTCGCGACGCATCCCGTGCAGTTCCTCGAGCCCGAGGACTTCCGCGCCCACGAGGCGCGCGTGTGCATCGCCGAGGGCTATACGCTCGCCGACCCGCGGCGGCCCCGGCGCTTCACGCCCCAGCAGTACTTCAAGTCGAGCGCCGAGATGGCGCAGCTCTTCGGGGACCTGCCGGCGGCGCTCGCCAATTCGGTCGAGATCGCGCGCCGCTGCAACCTGACGCTCGAGCTCGGCCGGCCGCGCCTGCCCGACTATCCGACCGCGCCCGGCGTCTCGCTCGACCAGCATTGCCGCGAGCTGTCCGATGCCGGGCTGGAACGGCGCCTGCAGGCCCTGTTCCCCGATGCGGCGACGCGCGAGGCGCGGCACCCGCAATACCGCCAGCGGCTCGACATGGAGCTGGCGACGATCGCCAAGATGGGGTTCTCGGGTTACTTCCTGATCGTCGCCGACTTCATCAACTGGGCCAAGCGCAACGGCATTCCCGTCGGACCGGGGCGCGGCTCCGGCGCGGGCTCGCTCGTCGCGTATGCGCTCGGGATCACGGACCTCGATCCGCTGCGCTACGACCTGCTGTTCGAGCGCTTCCTCAACCCGGAGCGGGTGTCGATGCCGGACTTCGACATCGACTTCTGCCAGGAAGGCCGCGACCGGGTGATCGACTACGTGAAAGACAAGTACGGCGCCCAGGCGGTGTCGCAGATCGCGACCTTCGGCACGCTCGGCGCCAAGGCCGTGGTGCGCGACGCGGGGCGCGTGCTCGACCTGCCGTATTCGAAGTGCGACCAGCTGTCGAAGCTGATTCCGCACAACCCGACCGACCCGTGGACGCTCGAGCGCGCCCTGCGAGACGAGCCCGCGTTCGGCGAGGCGGTTGCCGGCGACGAGGAGGCGGCCGAGATCGTCGCGCTCGCGCGCCCGCTGGAAGGCCTGGTGCGAAACGTCGGGATGCACGCCGGCGGCGTCCTGATCGCGCCTGGCGAGCTCACAGATTTCTGCCCGCTTTACCGCGCTCCGGGCACCGACGCCGCGGTCAGCCAGTTCGACAAGGACGACGTCGAGGCGGTCGGCCTGGTCAAGTTCGACTTCCTCGGGCTGACCACGCTGACGATCCTCGACCTCGCGCTCAGGTACGTGCGGCAGCTCGACCCCGCCAGCACGCTGACGCTGGAATCGATCCCGCTCGACGACCAGGCGACCTTCGAGGTGTTCAGGCGCGCCAACACGACCGCCGTGTTCCAGTTCGAATCGCGCGGCATGCGCGACCTGCTCAAGCGCGCGCGGCCCGACGGCTTCGACGACCTGATCGCGCTGGTGGCGCTGTACCGCCCGGGGCCGATGGAGCTGATCCCCGAGTTCTGCGAGCGGAAGAACGGCAAGCGCGCGCAGTACCTGGACCCCCGGATGGAGCCGATCCTCGGGCCGACCTACGGGATCATGGTCTACCAGGAGCAGGTGATGCAGATCGCGCAGGCGATCGGCGGCTATTCGCTCGGGTCGGCCGACCTGCTGCGGCGCGCGATGGGCAAGAAGAAGCCTGAAGAGATGGCCAAGCAGCGCTCGATCTTCGTCGCCGGCGCGGCCGCCAACGGCGTGAGGGAGAACGTCGCGAGCGAGATGTTCGACCTGATGGAGAAGTTCGCCGGCTACGGATTCAACAAGTCGCACGCCGCGGCCTACGCGCTGGTGGCCTATCACACCGCGTACTTCAAGGCGCACCATGCCGCCGCCTTCGCCGCGGCCAACCTGTCGGCGGTGATGGACGACACCGACAAGGTGCAGGATCTCGTCGGCGACGCGCGCGCCAACGGCCTCACCGTGCTCGCGCCCGACATCAACCTGGGCGCGTGGCGGTTCGAGCCGGTCGACGAGCGGACGATCCGCTATGGGCTCGGCGGCATCAAGGGCACGGGGCAGGCCGCGATCGAGCAGATCGTCGCCGAACGGGCGGCAGGCCCGTTCACGGGACTGACCGACTTCTGCGCGCGCGTCGACAAGCACGTGATCAACCGGCGCGTGGTCGAAGCGCTGGTACGCGCGGGCTGCTTCGACGCGATCGACCCCGACCGCGCGCGTCAGTTCGCCGTGGTCGGGCGGGCCCTGGAAGCGGCCGAGCGCGCTGCCGCGCATGCGGGACAGGCAAGCCTGTTCGGGTCGGGCGGCGACTCGGCGATGCCGGTCTTCGAAGGCGTCGCGGTCAAGCCCTGGAACGAGCGCGAGCGGCTGGCCAACGAGAAGATCGCGCTCGGCTTCTGCTTCAGCGGGCACCTGTTCACCGAATTCGAGGCCGAGGCGCGCCGCATCGCGCCCACCCGGCTGGCCGATCTGAGGCAGGCGCGCGACAGCGTCCGGCTCGCGGGCATCGTGGTGTCGGTGCGCCAGCAGAACACGCGGCGCGGCCGGATGTGCGCGGTGCTGCTCGACGACGGCAGCGCGCAGGTCGAGGTGGCGGTGTTCTCGGAGCTGTTCGAGCGCAGGCGCGCGCTGCTGAAGGAAGACGGCCTGCTCTTCGTGACCGGGCGGGCGCGCTACGACGAGTTCTCGCAGCGCCTGGCGCTGACGGCCGACGACCTGATGGACCTCGCCGATGCCCGGGCGGCGTCGCAGGCGGCGCTGAGGATCCAGGTGCGCGACGGGGCGGACCCGGCGGGCT
The DNA here is from genome assembly GCA_964512305.1 of uncultured Burkholderiaceae bacterium. Lineage (GTDB taxonomy): Bacteria > Pseudomonadota > Gammaproteobacteria > Burkholderiales > Burkholderiaceae_F > CAZEIW01. The sequence continues at coordinate 19,087 of CAZEIW010000141.1, forward strand.
TGAAGGACGTGCTGCAGGCGTATCGGGCGGACAGGTGGGTTGAGCGCGGGGCTGAGCGCGGGGCTGACCG